>JAZNXH010000191.1:0-20115 GCA_045593785.1 Lachnospiraceae bacterium | reverse complement strand
TGATGATATCAAGGCTAAGCTTGAAGAAGTTGGCGCTAAGATTACCCTTAAGTAATTTCAGCTAATAAGAACACAGAGGCGTGTCGCAGAATTGCGGCACGCTTTTTGTTTGTATTGCACAAGAAAGAACAAGAAGAAAATAAGAAAACATAAAAAAAGAAACCGGCAACACAAAAACCAAAAGACATATTTGACAATGCGATTTTGTGATGTTATGATGAGCGCAGTGTGTAATACAGGTTAATTGTTTCAGCGACAAGGCATTTTGATATGGAGGAAACTATGATAAAAGGAGCTACAGTGAAACAACAGAAAGAACCAATTAGTGAAAAGACTGTGTACCGGATTATGGTTGGTATGCCGTTTGCTGTGGGTGGCATTTTTCTGATTAAGGATTTGTTGATTAAAGATTTAGATGGAGCCAAAGTTATCGCAATCATGTTTGGTGTATTGCTGGCGATGCTGGTTGGACTGAAGTTGTTACATATTAAACAAGATGTTTGTAATTTTGTGGTTTCCATTTTTGTGCTGTTTGTTGTTTTTATTGTCTCCATGAATAGTGGTGAATATTATAGTGATGACTATGCGTTGTATCTGGCTGCGTTTGCATTGGCGGGACATTATTTGAGACCCAGGATTACGATAGCACAGATATTCGTGGCAGATATTTTGTTGTATCTGCAATACCGGATTCATCCAGAAAAAGCAGATGAGCCGAGTCAGTTTATCATGTGTATGGTGACCTTTACACTTGCAGGCATTATGATTTTGTTGGTAATCCGTCGCGGATATGCGTTTATCGGCCTGGGAAAGAAACGGGCGGGCGAGGCAGAAGAATTATTGGACTCCATGCGTACGATGGGCGAAGACCTGAAGGTCAGTGTAGAAGTGTCAGCGGACAAGATGAACATGCTGCGCGATGCCAATGTGACCATGGCCAAAAACACAAATGAATTGATGAGCAGTTCACTGAATATCGTAAATGAGGCACAGGAAGTTTCGGCGTGCTGTGATACTGTGCAACAAAAGCTTTTAGTTACAGAAAATCAAATCGGAGCTTTGAACTCGACTGTACAGAACTTTGAAACAACGCTTTCCTCCAACCGGACTTATCTGGAAGAAATGAGCGGTCAGATTGAAGCAGTTAAGATTGTAATCCGTGAAACGGAAGAGGTGTTTGAACGTTTAAGTGAACAGATGAGCAAAATTAGTTCATCCACGGAACAAATTCATAAGATTTCTTCCAATACCGGGCTACTTGCAGTCAATGCTTCGGTGGAAGCAAAAAGAGCGGGAAAAGCGGGAGCGGGATTTTCCGTTGTGGCAAGTAATATCCGTGAACTGGCAGTGAATAGTTCTGAATGTTCGGACGAAGTTGCGGATGCAGTATTTACCATGCAAAAACAGATTGACAGGACAAGCAGTCTGCTTGCGGAGAGTATGCGTTCAGTAGAAGGCTCGTTGGCGAAATTGTCTGATCTGAGAGGAAGTTACAACGAATTAACCGATCAGTTCGGAATATTGTACGGGGATATTTCCGAACAAAATGATAATATCAATGATGTAAATGCAATCTTTGAGACATTGAAAATCCGCGTGGGATTGATGAGTAACGGATCGGAAGATAACCGAGCGTCGGTAGAGGCAATTGCCGAAACTATGAATGTGTATCGGGACAATGTGGAGACCGTAATGCAGGGAACCAGACAGATTCATGAGCTTTCGGAGAACATGTTATCCATTTCCGGTTGATGAATTGCCGGAATTGGTTGAATTAGATATACAGTGTAAATAAATAAAGAAAATAAATAAAAGCTGCCAATTTAAGGATTGACAGCTTGACTTTTGTATGATAGTATGTAATGTACGTTATCATGGTTTCATATGCCTATCAAGCTAATTATAGCATATTTTCCGTGAAATGCAACAGGTTTTTCACCAATTTTCGATAAGAACACAAGATAGGCCGTTATTTTTTCACAAGGGTCTGCTATCTTGTGGTTTTGTTGTGTGAAAGATGTTGTTTGGTCTACAAAATTTTAGCAAGGAGTGAAACGTCAATGGAGAAGAACAGAATACGTCCGGTCAAGGTCGGTAAAGGCGTCAGGATGAGCTACTCAAAACAAAAAGAAGTATTGGGAATGCCGAATCTCATTGAAGTTCAAAAAGATTCCTATCAGTGGTTTTTAACAGAAGGGCTTCGCGAAGTATTTACCGATATTTCTCCGATTGAGGATTATAGCGGACATCTGAGCTTGGAATTTGTTGATTACCAGCTTTGCATGGACGATGTAAAGTATTCTATCGAAGAATGTAAGGAACGTGACGCAACATATGCCGCTCCTATTAAGGTGAAGGTGCGTCTTCACAATAAAGAAACCGGTGAAATTAACCAGCATGATATCTTCATGGGTGATTTCCCGATTATGACAGAAACGGGTACGTTTGTTATCAATGGTGCTGAACGTGTTATTGTAAGCCAGTTGGTACGTTCTCCCGGCATTTATTATGAAATTTCTCATGATAAGATCGGTAAAAAGCTGTATGCATCCACAGTGATTCCGAACCGTGGTGCATGGTTAGAGTATGAGACCGATTCCAATGATGTGTTCTATGTACGTGTAGACCGTAACAGAAAAGTACCGATTACGGTGCTGATCCGTGCACTTGACCACAGTGTGTTTGATTACGATGAAGATCCGACCCGCGGTTGGAACGTGGATGAAGAGATCATGAGTGGTCAGAACTATCAGATCGAAGAGCTGTTCGGCGATGAGATCAAGATTACTGAGAGTTTTAAGAAAGACCCTTCGGAGAATTATCAGGATGGTCTGTTAGAGTTATACAAAAAATTACGTCCCGGTGAACCGCTTGCAGTAGAGAATGCAGAGTCACTGGTGCGTAGCATGTTCTTTGATGCAAGACGTTATGATCTTGCCAAGGTGGGTCGTTATAAGTTCAACAAGAAGCTGGCGTTCCGTAACCGTATTGTTGGCTTTAAGCTTGCAGAGGACGTAACCGATCCGTTTACCGGTGAAGTATTTGCAAAAGATACCGAGATTACCGAAGAGATTGCAGAAGCTCTTCAGAACACCGGTGCGGCATATGTATGGGTAGTAACGGATGAGAAAAAGGAAAAGATTCTGTCCAACCGTGTTGTTGACATTACTCATTTCCTTGATGTAAATCCGGAAGAATTGGGTATTACGGAAAAAGTATATTACTTTGCACTGAAGTACATTCTTGATAATTACACGGATATCGAAGAAATTAAGCGTGTAATCAAGGCAAATGTGAACAAGCTTGTGCCGAAGCATATTACCAGCTGGGATATCCTTGCTTCTATCAATTATAATATGCACTTAGAGTATGGCGTAGGCACCAAGGATGATATCGATCATCTTGGAAACCGTCGTATCCGTGCCGTAGGTGAGTTGTTACAGAATCAGTACCGTATCGGTCTGTCCCGTATGGAACGTGTGGTACGTGAGCGTATGACAACACAGGATATTGAGACGATTAGTCCGCAGTCTCTGATAAATATTAAGCCGGTAACTGCTGCAGTGAAGGAGTTCTTCGGAAGCTCCCAGTTGTCTCAGTTCATGGATCAGCACAACCCGCTGGGTGAATTGACCCATAAGCGTCGTTTGTCTGCATTGGGACCGGGTGGTCTCTCCAGAGAGCGTGCAAGCTTCGAAGTTCGAGACGTACACTATTCCCACTACGGAAGAATGTGTCCGATTGAAACCCCGGAAGGTCCGAACATCGGTCTGATTAACTCTCTTGCTTCCTATGCAAGAATTAACGAATATGGATTTATCGAGGCTCCGTATCGTCGCGTTGATAAGACGGATCCGGAAAATCCGCGTGTTATTGACGAGGTTATTTACCTGACTGCTGACGAAGAAGATAAATTCATTGTTGCACAGGCAAATGAACCGCTCGATGAGCATGGATGCTTTATCAACAACAATGTATCCGGTCGTTTCCGTGAAGAGACTTCCCAGTATGAGAAACGTAAGATTGATTTGATGGACGTTTCTCCGAAGATGGTATTCTCTGTAGCAACTGCGATGATTCCGTTCCTTGAGAACGACGATGCAAACCGTGCGCTCATGGGATCTAACATGCAGCGTCAGGCAGTGCCGCTCCTTGTAACCGAAGCCCCGGTTATCGGTACCGGTATGGAGCTGAAAGCCGCAGTTGACTCCGGCGTTTGTGTAGTGGCAAAGAAGGCCGGTATCGTTGAACGTGTAACTTCCAAGGAAATTTTTGTGAAGAACGACGATGGTACCCGTAATGATTATCGTCTCCTTAAGTTTTCCCGTAGTAACCAGGGAACATGCATTAACCAGAAGCCAATTGTTACCAAGGGTGAACGCGTAGAAGAGGGTCAGGTTATTGCAGATGGTCCGTCTACCCAGAATGGTGAACTTGCACTTGGTAAGAACCCGCTCATCGGCTTCATGACCTGGGAAGGTTACAACTACGAGGATGCAGTTCTGATTAGTGAACGTCTGGTTCAGAGAGACGTATATACTTCGGTTCATATCGAAGAATATGAAGTAGAGTCCCGTGACACTAAGCTCGGGCCGGAAGAAATCACCCGTGATGTACCGGGTGTTGGCGATGAAGCGCTGAAGGATCTGGATGAGCGCGGTATCATTCGTATCGGTGCAGAGGTTCGTGCCGGAGATATCCTGGTTGGTAAGGTTACTCCGAAGGGAGAGACGGAACTGACACCGGAAGAAAGACTGCTTCGTGCAATCTTCGGCGAAAAGGCAAGAGAAGTTCGTGATACTTCTTTGAAAGTTCCGAACGGTGAATATGGTATTATTGTAGACGCAAAGGTATTTACCCGTGAAAACGGCGATGAGCTGCCTCCGGGAGTAAATCAGACCGTACGTGTATATATTGCACAGAAGAGAAAGATTCAGGTCGGCGATAAGATGGCAGGCCGTCACGGTAACAAGGGTGTTGTTTCCCGCGTACTTCCGGTAGAAGATATGCCGTTCCTGCCGAACGGTCGTCCGCTGGATATCGTGTTGAATCCGCTCGGCGTTCCGTCCCGTATGAACATCGGACAGGTGCTTGAGATTCACTTGAGTCTTGCAGCAAAAGTGCTTGGCTTCAATGTAGCAACGCCGGTATTTGACGGTGCAGATGAGTATGACATTATGGATACTCTGGAACTGGCAAATGATTATGTAAATACTCCACTGGATGAGTTTAAGGCGAAGTATAAAGATCGTCTTGATCCCGAATTGATGGAATACCTCTTAACCAATGAGGCATACAGAAAAGAATGGGAAGGTGTGCCGATTAACCGTGATGGTAAGGTTCGTCTGCGTGACGGCCGTACCGGTGAATATTTTGACGGCGCCGTTACCATTGGTTTCATGCACTATCTGAAACTGCATCATCTGGTTGACGATAAGATTCATGCACGTGCAACCGGTCCTTATTCACTTGTAACCCAGCAGCCGCTCGGTGGTAAAGCACAGTTCGGTGGACAGCGTTTCGGTGAAATGGAAGTTTGGGCACTGGAAGCATACGGTGCTGCACACATCCTTCAGGAAATCCTGACTGTGAAGTCGGATGATGTAACCGGTCGTGTAAAGACCTACGAAGCAATCACCAAGGGTGAAAACATCGTAGACCCTGGCATCCCGGAATCCTTCAAGGTATTGCTGAAGGAGTTACAGTCCCTTGCACTTGATGTTACGGTTCTGGATGAATACGGTAACGAAGTTAAGGTGACTGAGAACATTGATTACGGTGATGCGGAATTGACTCCGCTCATTGAAGGCGAAGACAATTTCCGTTACGAAGAGGGATATGCTGAGGCAGGATATACCGAAGTTGACCCGCAAGATGGCGAGATGTTCGACAGCTTTGACGATGAGAATTATGGTTTCTCAGAATCTTTCGATGATAGCGAAGAATTTGATGAGTAATCCGTAACTCGATTCATTTGAATAATCTTGAAGGGAGCATCAATATGTCAATAGATATGATGAATGACAGCGTAAGGGAAACCATCTACGACAAAATTCAGATAAAGCTTGCTTCTCCTGAGAAAATCCATGAGTGGTCCCGAGGAGAAGTTAAGAAGCCGGAAACAATTAACTACAGAACGTTAAAGCCGGAAAAAGACGGTCTGTTCTGTGAGAAGATTTTCGGACCGAGCAAAGACTGGGAATGTCATTGTGGTAAATATAAGAAGATTCGTTACAAAGGCGTAGTCTGTGACCGATGCGGTGTTGAAGTAACCAAGGCAAGCGTTCGTCGTGAACGTATGGGACACATCGAACTGGCCGCTCCGGTATCCCACATCTGGTATTTCAAGGGTATTCCGAGCCGTATGGGTCTGATTCTTGACCTGTCTCCGAGAACACTTGAAAAGGTTCTTTACTTTGCAGCATATATTGTACTTGATCCGAAAAACACGGATTTGCAGTATAAGCAGGTACTGAGTGAAAAAGAATACAGCGAAGCAGTAGAACGCTTCGGTGCAGATGCATTTGTTGCAGATATGGGTGCAGAGTCCATCCGTGTTCTGTTAGAGCAGATTGATCTGGAAAAAGAGTCCGAAGAGCTGAAGACGGCACTTCGTGAGTCCAATGGACAGAAGCGTGCAAGAATTATTAAGAGACTGGAAGTGGTAGAAGCGTTCCGCGAGTCCGGCAACAAACCGGAGTGGATGATTATGACTGTGGTTCCGGTAATTCCGCCGGATCTGCGTCCGATGGTACAGCTCGACGGTGGTCGTTTTGCAACTTCCGATATGAACGATCTGTACAGAAGAATTATCAACCGTAATAACCGTCTGAACCGTCTGCTTGAGCTCGGCGCTCCGAACATCATTGTTCGTAATGAGAAGCGTATGTTGCAGGAAGCAGTAGACGCATTGATTGATAATGGTAGAAGAGGCCGTCCGGTAACCGGTCCGGGTAACCGCGCACTGAAGTCCCTTTCCGATATGTTAAAGGGTAAGCAGGGACGTTTCCGTCAGAACCTTCTTGGTAAGCGTGTTGACTATTCCGGTCGTTCCGTTATCGTAGTTGGTCCGGAGCTTAAGATTTATCAGTGTGGTCTTCCGAAGGAGATGGCAATCGAGTTGTTCAAGCCGTTTGTTATGAAGGAACTGGCCGCAAGAAATATTGCAAGCAACATCAAGGCAGCAAAGCTTATGGTGGCACAGCTGAAGCCGCAGATCTGGGATGTCCTTGAGGACGTTATCCGTGAGCATCCGGTAATGCTGAACCGTGCACCAACGCTTCACCGTCTTGGTATTCAGGCGTTCGAGCCGATTCTGGTAGAAGGTAAGGCAATTAAGCTGCATCCGTTGGTATGTACCGCGTTCAACGCAGACTTCGACGGTGACCAGATGGCTGTGCATCTTCCGCTTTCCGTGGAAGCACAGGCAGAGTGTCGCTTCCTCCTGTTGTCTCCGAACAACCTGTTGAAACCGTCCGATGGTGGTCCGGTAGCCGTTCCGTCTCAGGATATGGTTCTTGGTATCTACTACCTGACACTTGAAAAACCGGGTGATTTGGGCGAAGGAAAAGTCTTCCGCAGTGTAAACGAAGCAATTCTTGCATATGAGAACGGTGCAATTACCCTTCATGCAAGAATTAAGGTACGCCGTTCCATTACCTTCGAAGATGGTACGACCGTAACCAGAAACGTAGAATCTACGCTTGGCCGCTTTATCTTCAACGAAATCATCAGCCAGGATCTTGGATTTGTAAAGAGAGAGACTCCGGAACAGTTCCTTGATCTTGAGATTGACTTCCATGTAGGTAAGAAACAGCTCAAGAAGATTCTTGAGAAGTGTATTATTACACATGGTGCAACGACAACGGCTGAGACTCTGGATGCAATTAAGTCTCTGGGTTATAAGTATTCCACCCGTGCAGCGATGACCGTATCCATTTCCGATATGACTGTGCCGCCGCGTAAGAAAGAGATTATTGCAGCAGCAGAAGCAACGATTGATGAGATTGCAACTCACTATCGTCGTGGTCTGATGACAGAAGAAGACCGTTACAAAGCAGTAATCGAGACTTGGAAAGAAGCCGATGATGAAATTACCAGAGAGCTTCTTGACAACCTTGACAAATATAACAACATCTACATGATGGCTGACTCCGGTGCGCGTGGTTCCGACAAGCAGATTAAGCAGCTGGCAGGTATGCGTGGTCTTATGGCAGATACCTCCGGTAAGACCATCGAGCTCCCGATTAAGGCAAACTTCCGTGAAGGTCTTGACGTACTTGAGTACTTCATCTCTGCACACGGTGCTCGTAAGGGTCTGTCTGATACCGCACTCCGTACCGCTGACTCCGGTTATCTGACCCGTCGTCTTGTTGATGTATCTCAGGATCTTATCATCCGTGAGACCGACTGCTGTGAAGGTGTAGACGTATCCGAGATTCCGGGTATGTGGATTCGTGCATTTGCAGACGGAAAAGAAGTAATTGAAAGCCTTCAGGAGAGAATTACAGGACGTTATTCCTGTGAAGACATCTGCGATGATAACGGTAACGTTATCGTTAAGGCAAACCATATGATTACACCGAAGCGTGCGGCTGCTATCGTTGCAACCAAAAAGATTGAAGAAGCAGGCGCAGCAGCGAAGGTTAAGATTCGTACCGTATTGACCTGTCGTTCCCACATTGGTGTTTGTGCAAAGTGTTATGGCGCAAACATGGCTACCGGCGATGCAGTTCAGGTAGGTGAAGCAGTTGGTATCATTGCTGCACAGTCGATCGGTGAGCCGGGTACCCAGTTGACCATGCGTACCTTCCATACCGGTGGTGTTGCGGGTGACGATATTACGCAGGGTCTTCCGCGTGTCGAGGAATTGTTTGAGGCAAGAAAGCCGAAGGGACTTGCGATTATCTCCGAGTTCGGCGGCACGGTTGCCCTGAAAGACAATAAGAAGAAACGTGAAGTGGTAGTTACCAATGAAGAACGTGGCGAGTCCAAGACCTATCTGATTCCTTACGGTTCCAGAATTAAGGTAATGGAGGGCCAGGTGATTGAGGCCGGTGATGAACTGACCGAAGGTAGCGTTAACCCGCACGATATCCTGAAGATTAAGGGTGTGCGTGCTGTACAGGATTATATGATTGGTGAAGTACAGCGTGTTTACCGTCTGCAGGGTGTAGAAATTAACGATAAGCATATTGAAGTGATTGTTCGCCAGATGCTGAAGAAGGTTCGCATTGAAACCAGTGGTGACAGTGAGTATCTGATGGGCGCGATGGTAGACACACTTGAGTTTGAAGACCTGAACAAGCAGTTGATTGCAGAAGGCAAGACTCCTGCAGAGGGCAAGCAGGTAATGCTCGGTATTACCAAAGCTTCCCTTGCAACCAACTCCTTCCTGTCTGCAGCTTCCTTCCAGGAGACCACCAAGGTTCTGACGGAAGCAGCAATCAAGGGTAAGATTGATCCGTTGATCGGTCTGAAGGAGAACGTAATTCTTGGTAAGCTGATTCCGGCTGGTACCGGTATGAAGCGTTACCGCAATGTAAAACTTGACAGTGATGTTACTGCTGAAATGCTTTTCATGGATGATTACTATGACGAAGCATATGGTGAAGAGTATCAGGAAGGCGAGGCTTACTACGGTGAGGAATATGCCGAAGGATACGAAGGCGAGTATGCAGAAGGTTACGAAGAGTCTTACGGTGAGTACGACGAGAATTACGGTGATGGCGAGTACTACGAAACAGAAGAGGGCGAAACCGCTTCTGCAAACGAGGATGAGTCAGAAGAGTAAGAACATTTCAAAAGACAGGCAGCTGATTACAGGCTGCCTGCTTTTTGCAGAAAATGGTCGCCGGACAGATATCGGCACCGGAACGGAGGAACCGTATGAATATATGGAGCCATATGGAAGGGTATGACAGAGAGTTGGATGAGAATGAATTTGATCAGAAGCTCTGGGATGCCATCAGGGAAGAAGAGTTTGAATTCGATGAGCAGTTTGAGGATTATCTGCATGCTTACGGATTTAATAATGTGCATGATTTTCTGAAAGTTGTAAGACGCAAAAAGACGATGGGAATTTTGCATGATTGATAAAAAGAAGGGGCCGCTATAGCAGCCCTTTTGTTATAGGGTGAAGCGACCGGATGCCCCGCAGGGGAGGACAAGATTCCCTTTGCCGACCGGTAGTCCGATCTCGGATGCGGTTACCTGTCCGCCGAAGCGCTGTACCAATTCAATGTTCATCAGGTAGGAGAGGACAGCAGGCTGGAGACCGGTGGTATAAGAATTAATAAGGAAGAATAACGGTTTTTCTTTCAGTACGTCGCAGGTGAGTTTTAAGAATGGATGGAGTGACGTTTCCATCTTCCAGATTTCGCCCTTCGGACCTCTGCCGTAGGAGGGAGGATCCATAATAACAGCATCATAACGATTGCCGCGGCGAATCTCACGCTCGACAAACTTCTGACAGTCATCTACGATGTATCGGATGGGGGCATCGCTGAGTCCGGAGACTGCAGCGTTTTCCTTTGCCCAGCTTACCATACCTTTGGAGGCATCGACATGAGTGACTTCAGCACCTGCTGCAGCAGCGGCAAGAGTTGCGCCACCGGTATATGCAAATAAATTGAGAACCTTAATCTGGCGGTTGGGGTTTTCTTTTTTTGCATCGGCAATCAACTTGGAAAACCAATCCCAGTTCACTGCCTGTTCCGGAAATAAGCCTGTGTGTTTGAAACTGAATGGCTGCAGGCGGAAATGAAGATTGTGATAAGAAATCTCCCATACGTTCGGAAGATTGAAAAATTGCCATTCTCCGCCACCTTTGCTACTGCGATGATAGTGAGCATTTGGCTTTTTCCAACCAGGATGCTTCTTTGGAGTTGTCCAAATGACCTGGGGGTCGGGACGTACCAGAAGATATTCACCCCAGCGTTCCAGCTTTTCACCATCGCAGCTGTCTATTACTTCATAGTCTTTCCATTGATCTGCTAACCACATAATAATCCTCGTTAGTATTTTTCTGATTGCTATTCTGTCTGCATAATTCGGACAAGACAGAATATGTATGACTTATAGTATCAAAACAAAGTGACAACGTCAATAAAGATTCGTATTTATCAACAAAGTATCACTTGACGTGTTGTCGCTTTTCTACTAAACTTGCTGTATATTATAGAAGAAACGCAAAAATAGCAAATGAGGGGAATGCGGTTTTGGTGTGCGTTTTGGAATGGAGAAAAGAATGGTTGTTCAATACAAATGTCCATCCTGCGGAAGTGATCTTGCATATGATATTGAAAAAAAAGCGATGTTATGTCCACACTGTAAAACGGAGATGGCGTTGGATGAGTTGCCGGAGGTAGATGTACCGGAAAGCGAAGATGACGATATCATTGACGCTCCGATTGATGGAAGTCAAGTTCCGGATGAAGCAGATTATAGTTATCAAGAAGACTCTTCTCATGAGGCACAGGTTTATGGCGAAACTGCAGTGGAATTCTTTTGCCAGAACTGTGGCGCGGTCATTGTGTCGGATGAAAATACGGCTGCGACCTGGTGCCACTATTGTGACGCTCCGGTAGTGATGAGGGAACGTCTGAGCGGTCAGCTGGCACCGACGTATGTAATTCCGTTTAAAGTTACAAAAGAAGAAGCGCAGAAGGCGTTTGAAAATTGGAGCAAGAAAGGCTTGTTTACTCCGAAGAAATTCCGTGATGCGAAGAAACTCAAGAGTGTACAGGGCATCTATGTTCCGTTCTGGCTTTATGATGTCAGCAGCGAGGGGGCGACCAGTGCACATGCGACCAAGGTGCGCAGATATACCAGAGGCGATTACATATATACAGAGACCAGTCATTATAATGTTTTCCGCAGGGCAAAACTGAATTACATCCGTGTGCCGGCAGATGCATCGGAAAAGATGAATGACAATATCATGAATCTTCTGGAGCCATATCATTATAGTGAACTTAAGCAGTTCCAAATGCCGTATTTGTCAGGATTCTATGCGGATAAATACAGCTACAAAGCAGAAGAAATGTATGATCGTGTCAAGGCCAGAGTGGATGGATTCGTAAAGCAATATATCCGAGATACAATCAGTGGATATACCACAGTCAATTACCAGTCGGAAATGGTAAACAGCGAGATGAAGCATGCGGATTATACGATGTTACCGGTATGGATATTCAACTATGATTACAATGATACAGAGCATATGTTTGCTATGAATGGACAGACAGGGAAAATCGTAGGTACGCTTCCTATTGATAAGAAAAGGGCGTTTGGATTCGGCAGTCTGTTTGCCGGAGGCGGTTTTGCAGTAATTATGTTAGTGCGGATGATTGCCGCGCTGGTTACCTATTTCGGCGCATGATTTGAAATCAGGGCATTGAAAAAACGGAAAGAATGAGGAAAGGTATGAAAAGAGTATTGTCTATATTTGTGCTGGTTCTCTGTCTTGGACTGACGGCGGTTGTGCCTGCATTTGCAGCAGAATCGACACTGACTGAGGAACAGATACTCAGAAATGAAGAAAAAGTCAATCTGGAAAAAACCAGAATATATGATTATGCGGATTTGTTGGAGGCAGACGACGAGGCTGCGCTGGAATTTGTTTTCCACACTTGGGGAATGGATGCAGCTACGGATATTATACTTGTGACTACGGATAATATGGAAGGAAAATCCGACCGGGTATATCTTGAAGATTTTCAGGATGAGTTGTATTTTGCACAGGATATGCTTGCTGAGAATGCCTCTTTGATGCTGATCAATATGGAAGACAGGATTGTAACAATACAAGGCTATGGAGACTGTGAGTTTTGGCTGAACAATGACCGGATTGAGTATATGCTTGACTGGGTATATGAAGATTTGATACGTGAGGACTATTATGCCGCAGCAGAAAACTTTGCTGAACAGACTGCTTATTATATGAGTCAGGACGAAGGCGTTTCAACAGAGTATGAGGAAGGTCAGGATTATGGAGAATCCTACGGAGGCGAGTCAAATTACTATACGGAAACTTTACAAGAGCAATATACTGCTTGGGAATATGTTGGGGAACGTCTGGGCGGTAAAGTGTTTGTATCTGCGTTGATAGCAATTGGTGGATCGTTGATTGCGTGCGCATGCATTATTGCGAAAAAAGGTACCAAAGTGACTGTGAATCGAGATACATATGCGGATCAGATTAATTCCGGTATCACAGCAAGCCGGGATGATTATCTGCGTACGACAGTAACCAAGATACGGAGACCAAAAGAATCCAGCGGCAGTTCCGGTGGTCGTAGCAGCAGCGGCGGCAGAAGCAGCGGAGGCGGCGGAAGAAGCTCCGGTGGTCGTTCGCACAGCGGCGGGAGCAGAAGATTCTGAGTTCACGAGTGGAAAATCCTCTTAAAACAGGGAAAAAACATTAAAAAAATTAAAAAAAGTCCTTGCATTTTATGGATATGCGGTATATAATAGGTCACGTTGTGACGTTGATAGCGTAGAAGCGTGAGGTTGCTGCTGAAATTTAGCAGGTTTTCCGTGGAGCGAATGTCAAGTTATGAAACTGGCGACAAGTCACTGTACCGCATATTCCATATGCACATTCTGCTACAGGCAGATAAACCGTGTACAAATTCGGCTTTCGGGATGAGCTGAACAAGCGCCAAGATTGATTTTCTTGGTTTTAATTTTCCGAAAAGCAGGAAACACACGGGCGAGTGTACAGTCACCGCTTGTCGTACTGCAATTAAGTGCGAAAAGGAGGCGACTTTTTTTATGGCAAGTCAAGTAATGAGAATCACCCTGAAAGCGTATGATCATCAGTTAATCGATGCATCTGCAAGCAAAATCGTTGAAACTGTGAAAAAGACAGGTTCTAAGGTAAGCGGTCCGGTACCGTTGCCGACCAAGAAGGAAATCATCACCATCCTTCGTGCAGTTCACAAGTACAAAGATTCCCGTGAGCAGTTCGAGCAGAGAACACACAAGAGACTGATCGACATCATCGCTCCGACTCAGAAGACGGTTGATGCATTAACCAGACTCGAGATGCCGGCCGGCGTTTACATTGACATCAAAATGAAGACCAAATAATTTTGCTTCATTATTATAATGTAAGCCGACAGACAAAAAGTCAAAAAGCCATGATGTGACATGGCAGGGCAAAGACCCACGTCGCAAGAAAGCGACAAACAATTAACATTGCAATCCTAAGGTTTATCATATAGACCATCTAGGATGACCCGAAGAAACACTTTGGGTCCGCTGTAGATTAACAGGAGGAAAAAGACATGAAAAAGGCTATTTTAGCTACGAAAATCGGTATGACCCAGATTTTCGACGAGAACGGCGTATTCGTACCCGTTACCGTATTGCAGGCAGGCCCTTGTTCCGTAGTTCAGGTTAAGACCGTTGAGAACGATGGCTACAATGCAATTCAGGTTGGCTTCGGCGACATTCGCGAGACACTTGTGAACAAGCCGCTGAAGGGACACTTTGCAAAAGCAGGTGTTGCAAACAAGAGATTTCTCAAAGAGTTTAGATTCGACAACGCATCCGAATATGCAGTTGGCCAGGAAATCAAAGCAGATATCTTCGCAGCAGGCGATAAGGTAGATGCAATCGGTACCTCTAAGGGTAAGGGATTCCAGGGCGCAATCAAGAGATTCGGTCTGCACAGAGGACCTATGAAGCATGGTTCCAAGTACCACAGACATGCAGGTTCCAACGGTGCTGCTACCAGCCCGGGACGTGTATTCAAGGGTAAGCACATGCCTGGTCAGATGGGTAATGTACGCGTTACCGTACAGAACCTCGAGATCGTTAAGATCGATGCAGAGCAGAACCTGATTCTGGTTAAGGGCGCAGTTCCGGGACCGAAGAAGGCACTCGTAATGTTGAAGAATTCCGTAAAGGCAAACTAAACGATTTGGGAAAGGAGGAACTAGACAATGGCAACAGTTAAAGTTTATAACATAGAAGGCAAAGAAGTTGGTTCCATGGAACTCAACGATGCGATCTTCGGAGTAGAAGTAAACAGCCACCTGATGCATATGGCAGTTGTTCAGCAGCTCGCAAACAAGCGTCAGGGAACCCAGAGTGCTTTGACCCGCGCTGAAGTACGTGGCGGCGGAAGAAAGCCTTGGAGACAGAAGGGAACCGGTCATGCAAGACAGGGTTCGACCAGAGCACCGCAGTGGAAGGGCGGCGGCGTAGTTTTCGCTCCGAAGCCGAGAGATTACTCCTTCAAGATGAACAAGAAAGAAAAAGCACTTGCAATCAAGTCCGCACTTACTACCAGAGTACAGGCTGACAAGATTTACGTGCTTGACGGCATCAGCTTCGATGAGATTAAGACCAAGAAGATGGTTGCTGTTATGGATAATTTGAAACTCGACAAGGCATTGGTGGTTCTTGATCAGAAGGATGAAAACGTAATCCTTTCCGCAAGAAACATTCCGACCGTAAGAACGGCGCTTGCTAACGCAATCAACGTTTACGATATCGTAAAGTATGATGCATTGGTAATCACCAAGGATGCGGTAGCACAGATTGAGGAGGTGTACGCATAATGGCAGACCTTAAGTATTATGACGTTATCTTAAAGCCGGTTCTCACTGAGAAGAGCATGAGCTCCATGGACGAGAAGAAGTACGCATTCTTAGTTCATCCGGATGCAACCAAGGCTCAGGTTAAGGAAGCAGTAGAGAAGATGTTTGCCGGCACGAAAGTAGCAAGCGTAAACACTCTCAACCAGGACGGCAAGAACCGCAGACGCGGTTACATCTTCGGTAAGACCGCAAAGACCAAGAAGGCGATTGTACAGCTTACCGCAGACAGCGCAGAAATCGAAATCTTCTCCGGTCTGTAAGAGACAGTTTAGAAGACAGAATCGATCATTATGGCAGGTAGCTCAAAGTATTGCCTGTCGAAACCTAGAAAGGAGTTTCAGTCATGGGAATTAAAACATATAATCCCTATACACCCTCCAGAAGACATATGACCGGCTCGGATTTCTCCGAGATCACCTGCAGCACTCCGGAAAAGTCTCTGCTTGTGTCTCTCAATAAGAACGCAGGTCGTAACGGACAGGGTAAGATTACAGTAAGACATCAGGGCGGCGGTTCCAGAAAGAAATACAGAATCGTTGACTTTAAGAGAAGAAAAGATGGTATCCCGGCAACGGTTAAGACCATCGAATACGATCCGAACAGAACAGCTAACATCGCATTGATTGTTTACGCTGATGGCGAGAAGTCCTACATCCTCGCTCCGAACGGATTACAGGTTGGTACCGTATTGATGAATGGTGAGAACGCTGAAGTAAGAGTAGGTAACTGCCTCCCGCTTCAGAATATCCCGGTTGGTACCGAGATTCACAACATCGAGTTATATCCGGGTAAGGGCGGACAGCTTGCTCGTTCTGCCGGAAACTCTGCACAGCTGATGGCTAAGGAAGGCAAGTATGCAACCCTCCGTCTGCCGTCCGGCGAAATGAGAATGGTTCCGATTATCTGCCGTGCAACCATCGGTCAGGTCGGAAATATTGACCACGAACTTATTAACATCGGTAAAGCTGGACGTAAGCGTCATATGGGTATTCGCCCTACCGTACGTGGTGCCGTAATGAACCCTTGTGATCACCCTCACGGTGGTGGTGAAGGTAAGAACGGTATCGGCCGTCCGGGTCCGTCTACTCCTTGGGGCAAGCCTGCTCTTGGTCTTAAGACCCGTAAGAAGAAAAAGGCTTCCAACAAGCTGATCATCAGAAGAAGAGACGGTAAGGCGTTATCTAAGTAATCTTTCGTTGAAAAGGAGGTTAAACCTATATGGCACGTTCATTAAAGAAAGGTCCGTTTGCGGATGACTATTTATTAAAGAAAGTTGATGAGATGAACAAAGCCGGTGACAAGACGGTCATCAAGACCTGGTCCCGCCGCTCCACGATTTTCCCGCAGATGGTTTCCCATACAATCGCTGTTCATGACGGAAGAAAGCATGTTCCGGTATACATTACTGAGGATATGGTAGGTCACAAGCTCGGCGAGTTCGTAGCAACCAGAAACTATCGCGGACATGGCAAAGATGAGAAGAAGGGCAAGAAATAATTGACCCGATGACATTTTTTACAGTGATTTGAAAGGAGGGTTCATCCATGGCAAAAGGACATAGATCCCAGATCAAAAGAGAAAGAAACAAGGAAAATCGTGAGACCAGACCGTCCGCAAAGCTTTCCTACGCTCGTGTTTCCGTACAGAAGGCATGTTTCGTTCTTGATGCGATCAGAGGCAAGGATGTACAGACAGCGCTCGGTATTGTAACCTACAATCCGAGATACGCTTCAAGATTATTAGAGAAGTTAATCAAGTCGGCAGTAGCAAATGCCGAGAACAACAACGGTTTAGATGCTTCCAAACTCTATATTGCTGAATGCTATGCAAACTGCGCACCTACGATGAAGAGAATTCATCCGAGAGCACAGGGCAGAGCATACAGAATCTTAAAGAGAATGAGCCACATTACAGTGATCTTGGATGAGAGATAGAAAGGAGTAATCATGGGACAGAAAGTTGATCCGCATGGATTAAGAGTCGGAGTTATCAAAGACTGGGATTCCAAATGGTATGCAGACGCAAACTTTTCGGATTGTCTGGTTGAAGATTACAACATCAGAAAGTTTCTGAAGAAGAAACTTTACAATGCCGGTATCTCCAAGATTGAGATTGAGCGAGCATCCGACAAAGTTAAGGTTATTATTTACACTGCTAAGCCGGGCGTTGTTATCGGTAGAGCAGGTGCTGAGATTGATAAGTTAAAGGCTGACATTGAGAAGCTTACTGCAAAGAAGGTTACCGTTGACAAGCTGAATCTTGAGATCAAAGAGATTAAGAGACCGGACGTTAACGCACAGCTCGTAGCAGAGAGCATTGCTCAGCAGCTTGAGAACCGTATTTCTTTCCGTAGAGCAATGAAGTCTACCATGTCCAGAGCTATGAAGGCCGGCGCAAAGGGTATTAAGACCAGCGTTTCCGGTCGTGTAGGCGGTGCAGATATGGCACGTACCGAGTTCTACAGCGAAGGTACTATTCCGCTTCAGACACTTCGTGCAGATATCGATTACGGATTTGCAGAAGCAGACACAACCTATGGTAAGGTCGGCGTTAAGGCTTGGATCTACCATGGCGAGATCCTCCCTAATAAGAAGGGAAACAAAAAGGAAGGGAGTGACCGATAATGTTAATGCCCAAGAGAGTAAAACGTCGTAAGCAGTTCCGTGGCACCATGAGAGGTAAGGCTCTTCGCGGTAACACCATTTCCAACGGCGAATTCGGTTTAGTAGCAGCAGAACCGGCATGGATTCGTTCCAATCAGATCGAAGCAGCCCGTATTGCTATGACCCGTTATATTAAGCGTGGTGGTCAGGTGTGGATTAAGATTTTCCCTGACAAGCCGATCACAACCAAGCCGGCTGAAACCCGTATGGGTTCCGGTAAGGGTTCTGTAGAGTACTGGGTAGCAGTAGTTAAGCCGGGTCGCGTAATGTTCGAGATCGCAGGCGTACCGGAAGAAACCGCAAGAGAGGCACTCCGTCTCGCTATGCACAAGCTTCCTGTAAAGTGCAAAATTGTTTCCCGCGCAGATTTAGAAGGAGGTGCGAACAGTGAAGAGTAGTAAATACGTAGAGGACCTTCAGAAGAAGACAGCCGGCGAACTGAACGAAGAGCTGGTCGCTGCCAAGAAAGAGCTGTTCAATCTTAGATTCCAGAACGCAACCAATCAGTTGGATAACACCAGCAGAATCAAGGACGTTCGTAGAAATATTGCCAGAATCCAGACTGTGATTTCGGCAAAGAAGAACTAAGGGATGACTAACAGTATTCGGAAAGGAGAATCGTTGTGGAAAGAAATCTTAGAAAAACACGTACCGGTAAAGTTACCAGTAACAAAATGGATAAAACAATCGTTGTATCCATTCAGGACAATGTAAAACATCCACTTTACAACAAAATTGTAAAGAGAACTTATAAATTAAAAGCACATGATGAAAATAATGAATGCAACATCGGTGACACAGTAAAAGTAATGGAAACAAGACCTTTGTCAAAAGACAAGAGATGGAGACTTGTTGAAATTATCGAAAGAGCAAAATAATCACCGAAATTTGGAAGGAGAATTAGCATGATTCAACAGGAAACCAGACTTAAGGTTGCTGATAACACAGGTGCTAAAGAATTACTTTGCATCAGAGTTATGGGTGGATCTACAAGAAGATATGCGAATATCGGCGATATCATCGTTGCCAGCGTTAAAGATGCAACACCAGGCGGCGTTGTTAAAAAAGGTGACGTAGTTAAAGCCGTAGTAGTTCCTTCGGTTAAAGGCGCTCGTCGTAAAGACGGTTCTTATATTAAATTTGATGAAAATGCTGCTGTTATTATCAAAGATGACAAGACTCCAAGAGGAACACGTATTTTTGGACCAGTAGCAAGAGAGCTTCGTGAAAAACAGTTTATGAAGATTGTTTCCTTAGCTCCGGAAGTATTATAAGGAGGTGCCTTTAGATGTTTAAGATTAAAAAAGGTGATACAGTAAAAGTTATCGCTGGTAAAGACAACGGTAAAGAAGGCAAAGTTGTTTCTGTAGACCAGAAGGCCGGTAAGGTTGTTGTTGAAGGTGTTAACGTGATTACAAAGCACGCTAAGCCAAGTGCAGCAAATCCAAACGGTGGTATTGTTCAGAAGGAAGCTCCTATCGACGCATCCAATGTAATGTTAGTTTACAAAGGAAAAGCTACAAGAGTAGGTTTTGATGTTAAGGACGGTAAGAAGGTTCGTATTGCTAAGGCAACAGGCGAAGTTATCGACTAATCACAATACGAAGAAAGGAGATAATGTTAATGAGCAGACTGAAAGAAATGTACCAGAACGAAATCGTAGAAGCTATGATTAAAAAGTTCGGTTATAAGAATGTTATGGAAGTTCCAAAGCTTGATAAGATTGTTATCAACATGGGTGTTGGCGAAGCAAAAGACAACGCTAAGGTTTTGGAAACTGCTGTTAAAGAGTTAGAGACTATTACAGGCCAGAAGGTAGTTGTAACAAGAGCAAAGAAGGC
>JAZNXH010000190.1:0-5313 GCA_045593785.1 Lachnospiraceae bacterium | reverse complement strand
TGTGCATGATATTGTAACCCAACTCAAAAACACCGTCATCATGACTAAAAATCCCGCCACTGCCGAACAAATATCCGCTGTCTTTTAAGGTGAATCCCCACTGATAGGATGTGTCACTTAACAGACTCTCCTCTTCATGTTGCAGCCATTCTATCGTATCGTTTACTGAAGTATGGGTACACCATTTCACATACTTTGAAACACGCTCGTCCGAAGTCCATCGTTCAAATATGTCGGCAGCATCCGCAACCGTTATCGGTCGTAATATCATTCTTTCGGTTTCTATAATTGGTGTTTGCATAACATTTACCCCTCATTCAATTCCTTTAATATCTTAATCGTATCAAACCGCTCCCCGCAAGCAGTACAAATCCAATCGCAATTACTCTTCTTTGCTTTTTTGTGAAGGAAATCCAACTTTCCATTGCAAATCGGACACGGTTGCGGTGTTTCGCACCATAAACTTTTCAAGAAGCGTACCGCTTCATCCCGGCTATTCACATTGAGTTTTTTCAGTATATCATTTCCCATGGTAATACTCCAAAACATTCCGAATGGACTTCTTTCATATCCTCTCAACTATACCTTGACTGAGCTTATACACTTCTCCGTAGAATTCAATCGCTTCTCCCGAACACACAATAAGCGCGTCATCACATAATCCGTAGATTATGTAATCATTCGATAACTTAATCAATTCGTCCGAAACATTCTCGCGGACAAAATGCGGTTCCACAGAAATATCCACACAACCAAGTCCACTATAGATTTCCTGCTTACGATGTCCGCAAGACAGTGTGCAGATAGAAGTCCTTGCCATATTGATGGAACCCGCGCTCATACCTATGATAACGCCTTCATGCTCCTGCAAAGCCTTAACCAAACCATACTTTTGAAAGTAAGCAAACTGTGCAGGAGTCTCTCCACCGGACAACCAAACCACGTCTGCTTCTGCAACCGCTTTTTGCGCCTCAGCCGCACTCATCCGCCCATCAACAACATACGCCTCCTCAAAATGAATACCGGCGCTCTCAAACATATCCAAAAAGATATGAAAATACTTATCCGTCTTTTCATGTAATGCTTCAAACTCGGAGGCAACAAATGCAAACTTATCTCTTTTCTCTATTTTTTGTTGAAACACTTTTGCAACCCGCATGAATCCGTTCGGAAACATGCTTGTCAAGATATATGTACTCATTTTACCTCCACCTTATTTCCCGAAACAATGCTTAAAACAATGTAACCACCACTCACTGCTTCAATAACGCTTCCGCGATTCTTGTCGCGGACTCAACCATTTTCGGACAAAACTCCGTAAACAGATTTTTCTCCCTTGCCTCCGCAACGCCTTCTTCGGTTGACAAGTCACAGCCCAAAAGTTCTTTACACATGTACGAACCGTTTTCTTTTTTGAACTCACTCAGGAACTTGTCCGTTACTTCATTTGTCTTATAACGACTTTCAAGGTCCTGCTCATTCGCCTGACCGTACTTCAAGCCCAGTGCCATAAGAGCTCCGGAACATGCGCCGCAAACTTCTCCTTTTCGCATTCCGCTTCCAAAACAAGCTCCGAGTTTTAACGCCTGTTCCTCTGTCAGCCCCAGCTCAGCCGAAAACGCAGCCAAAACAGCTTGTGAGCAATGAAATTTCTTTTTGAACAAATCCCCTGCAATCTGAACCGCACATCCTGCCAGACGCTTCTCCATAACCTCATATACAAGCACGACGCCATTTGCAACATTGTGCCGCTCATGTTTTACCGTCTTATATCCCCACTTCTCATACAGATGACTTGCAGGCAAAGAAGCATCCAGACATACCGTATCACTGTGCAATCCGATCTCTTCTTCCAAACATTGCATAATGTAACTTCCATATCCTTGCTTCTGACATGCCGGATTCACATAAACCCTTGTAATGTGGTTATCCCGATAACAGCCGGTTCCGACGATTTCGCCATCCACCAACAACACACCGACCACTCCGGCCTTCACGTCGTTCAAGATATTCTCACGGCAATGATGCTCGCAGAAAAAATCCACTACTTCTTTTGGGTAATATTTCGGATATACCGTCTTTATTGTCTCTTGAACCAGTGTTACAATTTGGTCCAAATCCTGTTCTGTTGCTTTTCTGTATTGCATCCTTTCCTCCTACAGCCACTGAATGAATGCCGTCTTATCGGTACTGTTGTATCCTGCCTTTTCGTAAAACTTCAAGGTCGATTCCTTCTTCGAACCGGTCAGTAGCATCATCTTATAGCAATTCTCACGCTCTGCGATTGCTTTTGCATAATTCAAGCATTCGGTTGCATACCCTCTTCCGCGATAATCGGCATGCGTAACGACATTTTCAACAAACGCATACGGTCTTACGCCTCTGGTCAGATTCGGAATAATCACGCATACACAAGAAGAGACGATTTTGCCGTCTATCTCCTTCACAACGATATGATGGTTGTTGTCCTGCACAATCGTGTTCCAAGTACGCTCCAGATGTTCTGTCATCTTAGGTATGCTTTCTTCGTGCAGATGCAGATACAGTTCCAATATCTGATGTAATTCGTTTTCCTTTACTTCTCTGACCATTGCAATCTCTCCGTAAATTAAATATACTGCCGCATTCACTTTGCAATCATTATGCCATATCCCCGGTAAAGCTGTCCACAAGAAAAGCAGTCGATTGGAACAAACCAACCGACTGCTGCTGTAAAACAAATCATTATGATGGCAAAGCGTTAATAATTTCAAGTATTCTCAGTATATTGATACTGTTTCAGTTTCCGACCCGTAATGATACAGATTAAGATACCGCCTACACCAAGCAAGAACATCATAAGTGCAGCCCCGGAACCTTTCCCTGCGCCAAAAAGTGTTGATAGAATCGGCAACTTACCATAGGCAGCCATAAGCGGTTCACATACCTGGTCCACCATGAATCCACCCAAAAACAATCCAATCGGAATCGTAAAGAACTGCAGTGTATTCCGGCACGCATAGACACGCCCCTGCAGCTCCACCGGAATGCTGCTCCGGAAAATCAAATCCAGATTCGCACTCATAACCGGCACCAGAACCCATCCTATGATTTGTCCGATGCACCATAATACCGGTTCTCTGCAAAACGCCAACAAAAGGTTTTCCGAGCCCAATGAAAAAAGCATCGTTATGTATACGACCCGCACCCTGTCCTTTGGCTTGGGTAACACAGAAACTACCAGACTGCCGATAATCATTGCAATACCGGAACAGGACGTAACGATTCCAAGAATCGTCTGCCCACCTTTGGGATTTGGAAGCACATACCCCGGAAGCGTCGCATCAAACGCAGATGCCACCAGATTCACCCCTGACATAAACAGAATCAGTGTCATAATCATCGGATTGTCTTTCAAAAACACAAGTCCCTCTTTGGCAAGCTTGAGCACACTTTCTTTTCCCTCGCTTTTTCTTTGAGGAATCTTAACAAAGAACAACAGTGCAGCAAATGCAATAGCGAAACTTCCGATATCAAGTGCAATCACTCCGGTAAGCCCCACGAACGAGTACAATGCAGTCGCAATCAAAGGATTCAATATGGAAATCAGTGACCTTGACAAAGAACGAAGTCCGCTGGTCTTCTGATAATACTCTTCCGGAATGATCAACGTCATCGCAACCTCCGACGCGGGCTGTTGCACAGTATTCATCAAGCCCGAAACCGCATTCAATGCATACAGATGCCATACCATCAGGTGATTGCTACGGAACAACACCCACACCACGATAGTACAAAGTACTGCAAGCACATCACAAACAAGCATCGTCTTCTTTTTATCGAAGCGGTCAGTCAATGCGCCTGCAAAGATGCTCATCAGCACATACGGCGCATAGGAACATATCGTTAACGCCGCCGTACTCAAAGCAGAACCGGTCTGCTCGTACAGCCACAAAGTCAATGCAAATGCGGTAACACTGCTGCCTAGCTGGGATATGCTCTGGGTACTCCAGAGTATCAAAAAATTCTTTAACGGGTATATCTTATTCTTATTCTTTTTCATATTTTTCATTTCTTTGCTCCTTTTTCGTTCAAGTATTCAAAAATCAGAAGCAAAGTCTGAGGATGTCAGCCAAGTGCTGTCCCTCCATGCAGTCTCCTCAGACTCTGCACGGAGCTGTTACAATGCAAAGTATCATTTCCCTTTACCCTTTCACAATCAATAATTTCGTTATACAACTGCAAACGCAATGTATCAGATTATTACATCAAACACACCAACAATCTTGTTGCAGTTCTCACACAAATAAGCATTCGGAACCTTTGTCTGATCTAACAAGATACTTACTTCCCCACCTATTGTGCGAAAACCTTTCCGTGTCATCTGCTCCAAGCCTTTCTTCTCAAATTCCTCCAGCGGAACCCAACCGGGGACAACACCATCAATAATCAATCCACCTTCTTGCATCTCGCTACCACAAATCGGACATTTCATATAATCACACTCCTTTTTAATCAGATTCTTCGGGATTTTCACTCTTCAATTAGCCACTCCATAAGACTTCTTGATTTAATTCCTTCATAAGAAGACTCCAATCCCGGATCCATGGATAGAACCATCTTTTCGTAATTATCATTGATTCTCATTAATGGAGTCAATTCCCTAGCGCGTACTTCCTCACTTATCATTGATTCTGTGACCTGTACATAAAACTTCTCGTCTGCCTTTGTCGCAATAAAATCCACTTCTGAATTATCAACTTTTCCGATAGCAACATCATAGCCACGACGCAGAAGTTCAAAATACACAACGTTTTCTAACGCATGCCCGCTATCACGGTTTCGGAAACCTAACAGATAATTACGAAGACCATTATCAACAATAGAATACTTACCGAGCGTACGCAAAAACTCTTCTGTTTTTCAAGTTTTTGTATTTGGTTGCAAAAACTTTTTATTATTCGACATTTTTGCACTGTTCATGTAAGATAGTTCTTCCCTTTATCCCCACAAAAATCCTTCACATTACAATGCGGGCACCGTAGCATATGCTCATCAAGCACATGAACATTAAAGCACATCTGCGTCCACTTCGGTTTGAATATCTGTCCGCAATTCCTGCATACAAAATAACGCTTACTTCCTGCTACTCCGCCAAGAATTGCAGCTACCACACTAATCGCCGTACTAATCACTATAACCCCAATAACAATACCTGTAGCTGACATATGTACACCTCCGTAAATCAAGCTTCTTCACTTCTTAACTTTGTAAATTAACCCTTTTCATCACATACCTTTACACAAATCTTATCAAAACGAAACATTGTCTTCC
>JAZNXH010000189.1:0-5669 GCA_045593785.1 Lachnospiraceae bacterium | reverse complement strand
GCTTTTATGGCTTGGCACAATCTCTCCCTCTCCGGTGGACAGCTCCCTCCGATGCAGCAGGAGCTTCTGGACAAGCACTACCTCAGAAAACACGGTGCAAACGCTTACTACGGACAGAACTAATCAAATCTTATATAAATGTAGAATAAAAAACGGAAGAGCGGTTTTCCCGCATCTTCCGTTTTCTTATTTTTTTATTCGGCTTCCCAGTACATACAGCACCCAAACTCCAGCGATTCCCGTCGCCGCACCTGCCGTATCCAGCCACACATCTGCAAGCGACGAACCCCGGTCCGCAAAGATCTGTATCGTCTCATCCAGTGCCGCCACAACAAAAGCAAACATCCCGGCATTCACATACCACTGCAACGTCCGACGACTCCGAAGGATTAACATCAGAGACAGCTCACAGCCAAGCAGTCCGAACTCGCAAAAGTGCGCCAGCTTCCGCACCAGAAACTCTGTCACATTGCCTTTCCCAACAAAAATCTCTAAAAACGGCGTCATCAGCTTCATCACCCATTGGCTTTTCTCACTGGATTCCGCCGGTGCCTCCATTGAATTGGTCCAGATAAACACAAGCGTTGCAGTTATCAGTACCAGAAGCACCAGACTCCATATATCACTTGATTTGTACTGTCTCTTGCCTGTATTCTGTTCCGACCCTGTCATTCTTTTCTTCATATTACATCCCATGTTCTTTTCTATACACTGCAATACCGCCCCAGTTACGGTCGCGCTCCAACAACTGAATCTCATCAATATTCATGCCTTCCGGCATCGGCCACGCAATCCCTATCTCAGGGTCATTCCAGAGAAGTCCGCCTTCATCACCCGGATGATAAAAATCCGTCACCTTATAACAAAATTCGGCATAATCCGACAATACCAGATATCCGTGTGCAAAGCCCGCCGGTACGAAGAACTGCTTCTTGTTTTCCTCCGACAGCCGTACACCGAACCATTTGCCGAAAGTCTTGGAACCCTCACGCAGATCTACCGCCACGTCAAACACTTCACCACGGATAACGCGCACCAGCTTCGCCTGCGGATGCTCAATCTGATAATGCAGACCACGCAGTACACCCTTCTTCGAAGAAGACTGATTGTCCTGCACGAACGTACAATCAATCCCGGCTTCTGCAAAATCCCGGTAATTGTAGCTCTCCATAAAATACCCGCGCTCATCGCCATGCACCTTCGGTTCGATAATCGTCAAACCCTGTATTCCGTTTACATCCTTTGTTACTGTAATCTGACCCATTATTTTATCTCCATCTGCTTCTTATTCCTGTTTTCAATCATCCTGATTCCGTATCGCGCAATATGGCAACCACACGTTACGAACTGAATTTCATTTCACCAAGCTGCGTAAGATACCGTTCCAGTGCACTCTGCCAGTGCGGCAACCGCTTAAATCCATTCTCTACTAATTTATCCTTGCTCATCCGGCTGTTCTTCGGACGCGGCGCCTTTGCTCCATACTCTGCAGTTGTCACCGGCGTTACTGTCATCGTTTTTCCTGCCATGCGGAAAATCTCGCAGGCAAACTCGTACCAGGAACAATCCCCTTCATTGGTCGCATGATAGATACCATACTTCTCGGTCTGTATCATATCCACCAGAAGAACCGCAAGGTCTTCGGTAAACGTCGGCGAACCCACCTGATCGTTCACCACCGACAGATGGTCTTTTGTCTCCGACAGACGAAGCATCGTCTTTACAAAATTATTCCCGTTGATTCCAAATGCCCAGGAGATACGAACGACAAAAAACTTTGACACCAGTTCCTGTACCACAAGTTCTGCATCATACTTTGACTTGCCATATACTCCAAGCGGAGCGGGCACATCCTCTGTCGTCCACGCCTCATTGCCCGAGCCGTCAAACACATAATCCGTACTCACATACAGCATCTTGATATCAAGCTTCTTACAGACTGCAGCGATATTCCGTGCACCGTCCACATTGCCTCTGCGACAGTTTTCCACATCCTCTTCTGCCTTATCCACCGCATTGTACGCAGCACAATGAATCACTGCCTGCACCTTCGCGTCCGTGATGACACGCTCCACTGCAGCAGCATCCGTGATGTCCATCTCTTCTCTTCCAACACCGACTGCCACCATGCCACGATGGGACAGTTCCTTCACCACATCATATCCAAGCTGGCCTCTTACTCCGGTTACCAATACACGTAACTGATTATTCATATACACACTTACCTTTCGGCTGACCTTTTTCCCTGTCAAGCTTTTGTGTCATGCAGCCGTTTTCCGTACATCGAATCAAAATACTTGCTGTACTCTCCGCTTACCACGTTTTTCCACCATGCTTCATTTGCCACATACCAGTCAATCGTCTGCGCGATGCCGGTATCAAAGTTATACTCCGGCTCCCAGCCAAGTTCCGTCTCGATCTTTGTCGGATCAATCGCGTAACGCAGATCGTGTCCCGGTCGGTCCGTTACAAAACGAATCAGGCTCTCGGGCTTCTGCAAACGGCTCAGGATGGTGTGCACCATCTCAAGATTCGTACGCTCATTGTGTCCGCCGATATTGTACACCTCACCGACACGACCTTTTTGTAAAATCAGGTCAATGGCACTGCAGTGATCTTTCACATGCAACCAGTCGCGCACATTTTGTCCGTCCCCGTACACCGGAAGTGTCTCATCCTTCAACGCACGCAAGATCATGAGTGGAATCACCTTCTCCGGAAACTGATACGGTCCGTAGTTGTTCGAACAACGCGAAATCGTCACCGGAAGCCCATAGGTACGGTGATACGCCATGACAAAGAGATCCGCACTCGCCTTCGCCGCCGAATACGGGCTCGAAGTATGAATCGGTGTCGTCTCCGTAAACATCAGATCCTTGCGGTCCAGCGGAAGATCTCCGTAAACCTCATCCGTCGATACCTGGTGATATCTCTTTACGCCAAACTTACGAGACGCATCCAACAGCACCTGCGTTCCGATGACATTGCTGCGCAGGAACACCTCCGGATTCGTCACCGAACGGTCTACATGCGACTCTGCAGCAAAGTTTACCACCACATCGAACTTCTCCTGTTCAAACAGCTCCATGATAAACGGTCGGTCTGCAATGTCGCCGTGCACAAAACGGTAATTCGGAGCATCCTCTATATCCTTCAGGGATTCCAGATTGCCCGCATACGTCAGAAGGTCTAAGTTTACCACTTCAACCTCCGAGTATTTCTCTAATATATAATGCACAAAATTGCTTCCGATAAACCCGGCACCGCCGGTCACTAACATCTTCATGGTTTCCTCCCGGTAAACATAAATCCAAAACCTTTTTCAAATGCTTTCCATATAACAATACTATAATCCAAGCGGGTTTCTTTGTCTAGCACTACCCACCGCTTCTTTTCTCAAAATGCAACGGAAATACTTGAAACAAAACAGATTTCATACTATTATATAAGTACGAATGTCCACATTGACAGACTCGATATCAATAACGATAAAGGAAAATACAAAATGAACGAAAATTACGAACAAGAAATCGACTTAAAATGGTTACTTTACCGTGTTCTGCGCGCATGGAGACCGATTGCACTCTGGGCAATCCTGCTTGCCATCGTTATAGGTGGTGCGAAGGTGGCTCAGAACTTCATAAAGCTCTCCAATCCGGAGTATATCGAAGAAACCCAGACCCGTTTCCAGAGAGAACATGCCGGCTGGGTTGCTACCGGCGAGAACCTGCAGATTTCGATGGAAAACCTTGTAGACCAGCAGCAAAAGCAACAGGAATACAACGAAAAATCAATCCTCATGAAGATTGATCCGTTGCGCGAGCAGATTGCCTCGGTAGAATTCTATCTGGCATATGATTATCAGATCATGCCGGATATGGCATACCAGAACATCGATCTGTCCAACCGTATCCTGAAAGCATATAACACCTATATGACCAACGGTGAACTGTATCAGCATATCCTTGACAACTTAAGCTATGAGTTGGAGCTTCGTTATCTGAAGGAAATCCTTACACTCTCCATCGATTACAGCAACAACATGATTTCCGCAAGTCTTCGTCACAAAGACGCCGCATCCTGTCAGGAAATCTTAAAGCTGGTAGAAAGCGGTCTTCTTTCCAGACAGTCGACAATCTCGGATGCCATCAGCGCACATGAGTTAGTGTCTACCAACAGTGCATCCTACGAACAGGTAAACCTTGAACTGGAGCAGAAGCAGAAAGACAACCTTCAGGCAGTGTCCCAAATTGACATGAAAATTCAGGAAGTAAACGAAGAATATCTTGAGTGGAAAAAAGAAGCAGAACCTACTCTCGAAATCGGCAGACGTTGGGCTGTCATCAACGCAATTAAGTTCCTCATCATCGCCGGACTTGTTGTCGGAGTCCTCGGTGTTGTGATTGTTGCCGGCGGATGCATCTTATCCGGCAAATTGAAGAATCCTAACGATATGAAGTCCCGCTTCGGACTTCGCATCATCGCCCAGCTTCCGGGCGCACGCGTGAAGAAGCCGTTCGCATTTATCTCCCGTTGGTTTGCAGCATTTGGCGGCATCAAAACTGTGCCGGAAGACTATGAGCGTCTTGCCAAGATGGCAGGTACCAGCATCCGCTCCGACCTTGCAACTAAAGATGCAAACTGGAGCACGATCGCATTTACCGGCATGTTACCGGAAGAAGAATTACAGCAGGTCATTGACGCCTGTGGTCTGAGCGATGGTTTCACGGTACTGAACACCGCGGACATCCTCACGAATGCTGCTTCGATTGAACAGCTTACCGCTGCTGACTGCGTCATCCTTGTAGAAAAACAAGAGTGCACCGCCTTTGCAGACATTGAAAAAGAATTAGAAGCACTGAAAGCATGGAACAAACCGGTTCTTGGTGCGATTATCACCAATACCGATGCAGTTATGTAATAAGGAGGGCGCCTATGGCATACCGAATTACCGAGATTGACCCGTACCTTACACCGTATTCCGATGACTTAGAACTTCGGATGGATAACTACAAGAGAAAACGCCAAGAACTTCTTGGCGTTTCTACTACGCTCGCTGATTTTGCCAATGCACACCGGTACTTCGGCTTTCACCGGCTCGAAGATGCCTGGGTATATCGCGAATGGGCACCGGCAGCAGAAGCACTGTACCTTACCGGCGACTTCAACGGTTGGGACATGTTTTCCTGCCCGTTGACCAAACTGGAGAATGGCATTTTTGAAGTGACGCTTCCGGGCGAAGACGCGCTGGAATGCGGTCAGAAAGTACAGACCATCGTAATCCACGAAGGCAAAGTACTCCGCCGTATCCCGCTCTATGCCACCCGTGTGGTACAGGATCCGATCACCTATCTGTGGTGCGCCGAGATTGACGATACCCTCGCTCCTTACGATTGTACGGATCAGGATTTTGTCCCTTGTAAGACACCACTGATCTACGAATGCCACATCGGTATGGCGCAAGAAGATTATTCCGTCGGTTCCTATCTTGCATTTGCAGAAAACAACCTGCCGAGAATCAAAGACCTCGGCTATAACACGATACAGATTATGGCGATCATGGAACATCCGTACTACGGATCGTTCGGCTATCAGGTGTCCAACTTCTACGCTGCTTCTTCCCGTTACGGTGCAAGCAATGAGCTCAAATACCTGATTAACAAAGCGCA
>JAZNXH010000188.1:0-9700 GCA_045593785.1 Lachnospiraceae bacterium | reverse complement strand
GTCAAAGTTACTGTCAATTCCGGTAAATCGGTTGGTGTCGGTGTCAAAACAAAAGTCGGACTAACGTTTTGCGTTGGTGAAACCTGTAAACCCTGATCCGGTTCTTTCCTGCATCCGCACAAAATTACACAAAAGATTCCGATACACACCGGAAGCAATATTCTGTTTTTCTTACAATTTTGTTTTCTTTTCATGTGCTTCCTGTCATTCTGCATTTCTGTTTGTTTTCATACAAAACAGCATCCGTATTTTAGCCCACGGATGCTGTCATCTCTAGCGTCTATGCGCCAGTTCTCGTACAATATCGTTCCAATCTACATTGCACTCAACCATCAATACCATCAAGTGATACAGGAAGTCTGCAACTTCATACTTAATCTCTTCTTTTTCCGGATTTTTCGCGGCAATTACAATCTCGGTTGCTTCCTCACCACATTTTTTCAGGATTTTATCAATTCCCTTGTCAAACAAATAGTTCGTATAGGAACCTTCTTTCGGATTCTTCTTTCGATCCAGAATCACATCATATACATCATTGAAAACCTTGAGCGGATTCAAATCTTCCTGTGCGCTTTCCAGCATCTTGTTAAAGAAACACGAATATGCACCGGTATGGCATGCGCCACCAATCTGCTTTACTTTTGCAAGAATCGTATCCTTGTCACAGTCAGTTGTCAGTTCCTTGACATACTGAAAATGTCCTGATGTCAGACCTTTTTCCCACAATTCATTTCGGCTGCGGGAATAGTAAGTCATATGTCCGGTGCGTAAGGTGGCTTCAAATGACTCTTCGTTCATATACGCAAGCTGCAGTACCTGTTGTGTGCGATAATCCTGAATAATTACCGGCACAAGACCAGCTTCGTTCTTCTTCAGGGATGCAAAATCAATCGCAGATTCCAATACGTTCATCGAAAGACCGGACTCTTTCAGCATCTGCTTAATCTTCATCATATCTTTGTCTTCATAGTAATTCGTTGCAACCCCTGCAACATTCTCAAGACTCATCAAAGACACGATATCATTGCGGGTCAGACTGTCACGCACATATACCGGAAGCTTTGCTGCAGCAATCGCTGCCGTTGTCAATGCATTTACATCAAGATGCTTTACCAGAATCCCGGCAACGCCGTTATCGATACACTGGCAGACAAACTCCTCCCCATAAAATGCCTTGTCATTATTCTCTTCACTTGCATCTACTTCAAGCCAGAGTTTATCTTTTCCGAAGCGATCTGTGATTTCCTTAATCGCTGCAAAATCCTTCAATCTGCGGTAAGGAATCACAAGACGGGAAGCACCGGTATAGAGTGCCTTTTTTGCATCCTCCAAACGCTTTACATGAAAACCAATGACCAGAGGAAGGTCGATTGTCTGGGCAATCTGTCTCATCAGAAGTAAAAACTCCTCACGTTCCCCTTCATTCGTCGAATAGTTGTAAATAAACAATTCATCTGCACCGACACGTTCATAGGTCTCTGCTTTTCTTAAAATGGAATCTGCAAGTTCGTTTTCCGCATTGATATATGCAATCAGTTTTTTCTTTTCCATTGTCTATCTCCATCCAATTGTCATCCGGCAACATACTGTATTCCGGCCATTATTTTGTTTCAAAACGTGCCACTGCATCACGCAGATTTACACGCTTTTCATACAACGCCTTACCGATAATCGCACCACCGGCATTGATTGCTTCCAGATCCTCCAGATCCTTCATCGCCGAAACGCCACCGGATGCAATAATATCAAGACCGGTTGCTCTTACCATTTCTGCAGTTGCATCAAAATTCGGTCCCTGCAACATACCATCCTTTGCAATGTCCGTATAAACAATCGTCTGTACCCCGATATCTTTCATCTGCAGGGCAAACTCTACTGCGGAGCGGGTACTTATCTTTTCCCATCCTTCTACTGCTACATAACCATTTCGCGCATCAATTCCTACAACAATACGTTCCGCACCGAAATTCTGTACCATCTCTTTCACAAATGCAGGATTCTCTACCGCCTTAGTTCCGATAATCACACGGCTGATTCCCATATTCAGTTTCATCTCAACATCCTGCGGAGTCCGGATTCCGCCACCGGTCTGTACCGGAATCTTCACGCTCTTAATAATGTTCCGGATGGCATCTTCGTTCACCATATGTCCGGCCAGCGCACCGTCCAGGTCAACCACATGAATATAAGAAGCACCACAAGCTTCCCATTCTCTTGCCACTTCAGCAGGAATCAGGGAATATACTTCCACATCCTTGAATTGCCCTTGTCTCAAACGAACACACTGTCCGTTCTTAATATCAATTGCAGGATACAGTCTCATAAATTTTACCTCTCAAAAATTGTACTCTATACGTATTTCACGGAACAAACTACGCAAGTGTTCCTTTGGACGAAAGCTGACCCACAATACGCGGATCCACGGTAACTGCCTCATCCAAAGCTCTTCCGAAGGACTTAAACATCGCCTCTGCCATGTGATGATTATTACCGGAAGCCAGCATCCGAAGGTGCAGATTCATTCCCGCACTATAGGAAATTGCATAGAAAAACTCGCGAATCAACTCCGTATCCAGATAACCGAGTTTCTCTACCGTAAACTCCGCATCATAACCCAGATACGGTCTTCCGCACAGATCAATTGCACAGAGAGCCAAGGTCTCATCCATCGGAATGGTCGAAGAACCGTAACGCTTGATGCCTTTTTTATCGCCGATTGCCGTACGAATTGCCTGACCAAGCACGATTCCCACATCCTCCGTGGTATGATGTCCGTCCACAAACAAATCACCTTTTACTTTTAATTTCAGGTCAAAAAATCCGTGTTTTGCAAATCCGGTCAGCATATGATCCAGAAATCCGATTCCGGTATCAATCTCATACTTCCCGTTACCATCCAGGTTCAACTCGATTGTAATATCCGTCTCATTTGTCTTACGGGTCAGTTTTGCAATACGGTCCATGTTCAATTACCGCCTTCCTTTTTCCTCACAATCCCAATTCTCTGCGTTAATATCATCACTTACAGATAAATTAGTATAACATTTTCAGTCACAAGTAACAAGTCTTATTTCCCTTCACCAAAGCGTACCGCGATGGAATTTGCGTGTGCAGTCAGACCTTCATACTCCGCAAATTTCACGATATCCGTCCAAACCGGTTCCAATGCTTCACGGGAGTATGCAATGATACTGGACTTCTTAATAAAGTCATCCACGTTTAATGGTGAAAAGAACTTCGCCGTACCATTGGTCGGTAATACGTGGTTTGGACCTGCATAGTAATCTCCGAGCGGTTCGCTTGAATATGCGCCGAGGAAGATTGCGCCTGCATTTTTCACCTTCGTCATCGTTTCAAACGGCGCTGCGGTCAAAATCTCTAAGTGTTCAGACGCAATTTCATTTACTGCCGTAATTGCCTCATCCATATCCGATGCCACCAGGATGTAACCATAATTGTCCAAAGATTTCTTAATAATCTCGGTCCTTGACAGTGCTTCTGCCAAGCGTTCAGTCTCCGCAGATACCTTCTCTGCCAATTCTCTTGAAGTGGTTACCAGAATTGCAGATGCCAATTCATCATGTTCTGCCTGAGAAAGCAAATCTGCCGCCACATAACGATAATCTGCAGACTCATCTGCAAGTACCAGAATCTCACTCGGACCGGCAATGGAATCAATCCCTACAAAACCATACACTGCCTTCTTTGCAAGCGCAACATAGATATTACCGGGACCTACAATTTTGTCTACCTTTTTTACACTCTCTGTACCGAATGCAAGCGCTGCGATTGCCTGTGCGCCGCCTGCTTTGAACACTTCAGTAACGCCGGCTTCCTTTGCTGCAACGAGCGTTGCCGGATACACCTTACCGTCCGGACCTACCGGAGTCATCATGGTAATTCGTTCCACACCGGCAACTTTCGCAGGAATAATATTCATCAATACAGAAGACGGATATGCAGCCTTACCACCCGGCACATATACTCCGACCGCAGACAAGGGGGTTACTCTCTGTCCGAGGATACTTCCGTCGGCTCTGGTATCAATCCAGCTGTTGCGGAGCTGTTTTCTGTGGAAATCTTCGATATTGCCTGCCGCTGTACGGATGATACGAAGCATTTCTTCCGAAATGCAGCTGTAAGCCTCTGCAATCTCTTCCTCTGTTACGCGAAAAGTTTCCGAAGTTAATTGAATCTTATCAAACTTTTCCGTATACTCAAACACTGCTGCATCCTTACGGTTCTTTACATCCTCTAGAATTGCCTGCACTTTTGCCTCATATTCCCCGTAAGAACTCGGACTGCGCTTTAACAGCTGAGCAGTAATATCGTTTTTTGTTTCTTCTGTCAAATTAATAATTCGCATATGACTATTCTCCTTATCTGACACTCTATCATGTGTTAATCAATTCGCGTAAACCATTGATTAGCTTTGTAATGCGTTCCTGTTCCATCTTCATGCTGACCTGATTTACTACGATACGTGCAGACAACGGATAAATCTCCTCCAATACTTCCAGTCCGTTCTCGCGTAAGGTAGAGCCGGTCTCTACAATATCTACAATCACTTCGGAAAGTCCGACAATCGGTGCCAGTTCCACGGAACCGTTTAATTTAATAATCTCTACGGTCTGATGCTTCTTGTTGTAGAAATAATTCTTTGCAATTGCCGGATACTTCGTTGCAACACGAATCCGTTCGCCATGCTTTAATAGTTCTTCTGCAGACTTGGGACCTGCCACACACATACGGCACTTGCCAAGATTGAGGTCCAACACTTCATACAGTTTTCTTCCCTCTTCATCAATCGTATCTTTTCCTACCACACCAATGTCTGCCGCACCATACTCAACAAAAGTCGGTACATCCGATGCTTTTGCAAGGAAAAAACGTAACTTCCATTCTTCATTCTGGAAAATCAGCTTACGGGAAGACGGATCCTTCATCTCTTCACAAAGGATTCCCATCTGTTCCAGCAGTGCCATCGTCTGCTTCGCAAGTCTGCCTTTTGCCAACGCAATTGTTATATATCTCATATGAACTCTCTCCTTCACCGTTCCTGCATATGAATATGCATGTTTATCTGCTAACGAGTTGACAGCAAATTCCCTGTTTTCTCATTTCCTGTGCCTTTTTTACTGCTTCGGAATATGTAGTTGCATCATAGGCTATATCAACACAGGCATCCTTCTCTTTCACAGCAATTCCCTGTCGCATCATAGCTGCCATCAGTTCATCCAGACACAGTGCAAACCCAATTGCCGGAGCCTGCTTACCGAACTGACCAACAAGAGAATCATATCGTCCGCCTGTCACTATCGGATTTCCGGTTCCATATGTATATGCGCGGAACGTAATTCCGGTATAATAATCATATTTACTCAATGCTCCAAGATCGAAAGTAAGGTACCTCTCATATCCATAAGCCTTCATACAATCATACAGATGTTCCAGACGTTCTACTGTCTTTAAGGCGCGTTCATTGTCCGTAATGCCTTTTACTGTCTCCAGCATCTGAATTGTTCCAAACAGCTCCGGAAGCTTTACCAACGCCTTTCTTGTGGCATCACACATCTCTTTTCCCGCTAAGATGCCTTCAAGGCCAAAGGTGTTCTTCTCGATGATGGCCACACGAAGTTGTTCTGTCTCATCCTCATTCAGACCAGCTTCCTCTACCAGAGCACGGAAGAAATCCGCCTGTCCAAGTTCTACCTGAAATTCTGTCAAACCACTGGCGAGCATACATTCCACGGTCAGTGCAATCATCTCCGCATCTGCCTCTACCGAGGGTTCATTGATTAATTCTGCGCCAATCTGAGTAATCTCTTTCAGCTTTCCCTGATAATCGTTTTCATTAATAAAGGTATTGGCACTATAACATAAACGGATGGATGCTTCCTCTTCTTTGTAATACTTTGCAACACATCTTGCAATTGCCGGTGTCATATCCGGACGAAGCACCAATGTGTTACCATCCCGGTCAAAAAACTTATACATATCCTTTGATGCTACCGTTCCGCGTTCTGCAGAAAAAATATCAAAATATTCAAATGTCGGTGTCTGAATTGCATGAAAACCATATCGTTTCATACAATCAACCATCTTATTTTCTATCTGGTTTCTTTTTTCATATTCGGCACCATAAATATCTCTGACTCCATCCGGTGTATGTAATAACTGCTTCATAAATGGATTCCTTTCTGCTTCTGAGAAGAACGATTGCGCCGCTCTTCGCTTTATTGCGCTACAGTGTTATCATATTATTATACTATCACGTTGTCATGTATTATATCACACTTATCATTCCTGTCAAGCACTTTATTTTACTTGATTATCGCACATTTTACCACACCTACAATATACTAATTAAGAATCATCCCTATAAGGAGTATCACCTTTGAAAATATCAAATCGTAAACCTCACACTCACGGACGCCGGGCAGCTAAACTAATACTGTTTTGCTTGTTGCTCTGTCTTCCAATGACACTCTGTTCCTGTAAGAACAATACAGATCTTGCCACTGTCCGATTAAACGAAGTTGCCCATTCCATCTTCTATGCTCCGCAATATGTTGCGATTGAACTCGGCTACTTCGAAGAAGAAGGAATCAATCTGGAACTCACCAACGGCGGCGGTGCCGACAAAACCATGACCGCACTGCTTTCTGGTGAAGCAGATATCGGATTCATGGGTTCCGAAGCTTCTATCTACATTTATAATGAAGGAAATCCGGATTATGCCGTTAATTTCGCTCAATTAACCCAGCGCGCCGGCAATTTTCTAGTCGGCAGAACCGCTGAGCCGGATTTCAAGTGGAGTAATCTCAAAGGAAAGACCGTGCTCGGCGGCCGTGCCGGCGGTATGCCACAGATGGTTTTCGAATATATCCTTAAGAAAAACGGTATGGATCCTGCCAACGACTTGACAATCATTCAAAACATCAGTTTTGGTCTTACCGCACAGGCATTTGTTGCAGGTACGGAAGATTATACCGTTGAATTTGAACCCGGAGCTACTGCTCTTGAAAGCGAAGGTCAAGGCGTCGTTGTTGCCTCTCTCGGTGTAGACAGTGGTAAGGTTCCTTATACTGCATATTCCGCAAAGAAAAGCTTCCTGGAAGAAAACCCGGAATTGATTCAGGGCTTCGTTGACGCATTACAACGTGGTATGGATTATGTAAACTCGCATACAGCAGAAGAAATTGCACAAGTCATCCAACCTCAGTTCTCCGAAACAGACTTGGCAACCATCACTACCATCGTAAACCGTTACAAAGCGCAAGATACCTGGAAAGAAGATCTGGTATTTGAAGAAAACAGTTTTGAACTTCTGCAAGACATCTTGGATTCTGCAGGTGAATTAAAGACAAGAACACCTTATCAGGATCTGGTAAATACCGATTTTGCCGAAAAAGCAATCAAATAATCTCATCGGCACAACCGACACAAAGAAAGCTCTGATACAAACACTCTTGTATCGGAGCTTTTTTGTACTTAACGTCTTCCTAATGTAACCAAATAATCCTCTTCTTCATACTCTCTGCCGGACACGGTACTTACCGTAACGGTAACTGTTGTACCTGCGCGGGTATAATCCAGAATTGTCTGCAAATCCTCTGTTGTGCTGACACTTCTTCCGTTTATCTTAACAATAATATCGCCTTTTTTCAGTCCTGCGTTATCGGCCGGCGAACCGGATTCCACGGCATTGATATAAACACCTACCGGGATACCGAATCGCAATGAATAAGCAGAGGTTACCGTTTGACCCTGAATTCCAAGATAACCGGCTTCATTTTCGGAAAGTTCTTCCCGATTCATCAAATCATTGATAATCGGAATCGCATCCATAATCGGAATTGCATACCCGATACCTTCTACCTCCTCCGAAGCATATTTGACTGAATTAATACCAATTACTTCTCCCCTGACATTTAACAATGCCCCACCACTGTTTCCCGGGTTAATTGCTGCATCGGTTTGTATCAGGCTTCGTTCCACATTGTCAATGGTAATGTTGCGATTCACCGCGCTTACATATCCTACAGTTGTAGACTGTCCGTAACCCAATGCATTTCCAATTGCAATCGTCATCGCACCGGTCTGAAGGACATCCGAATTGCCGAGAACCGCAACACGGATATGTGCTTTCGTTTCTTTACTCAGCTCTGAAAGTTTGATTGTGAGCACCGCAAGGTCAGAGTTCACGTCACTGCCTTTCAGCTCTGCCGAACACTCCGTACCATCATCCAAAACGACGAAAATACGTGCAGCATCACTGATAACATGCTCATTGGTCACAATCATCAATTCTTTTTTGTTCTGTCCGATGATAATACCGGATCCGGCACCAATCCCACTTATTTCAGATCTGCGTCCGAAAATATCGTGCGTCACCTGTATAATCTCGGAACGAATGGAAACAATGAACGGCATCGCATTTTCTACTATAGTAGAAACATCGCCAGCAGTTGCAGGTGCTAATTCCGCCGGTGCATTTACCGGTGTTTCCTCCGGTTCTTCCGTCTTCTCTGCTATCAGAGGCGTCTTATCTTTTCCTTCCGACATCCGGTTCCAGTGCTTTACTGCAACATGAGCAGACCCTAATCCGCCTCCCAGAACGACTGCAATCAAAAAACCGATGATTAACTTTATTCCAAATGGCATTTTCTTTTTCATATCGTAACCATGCCTTTCATAAGATCAACTTTATGTATTGTACTATATCAATGAATTATGTGCAATTTGTGTTTGAAAATACGATTTTTTGTGAAACCAAAGTTTTATTACTTTGTGACTTGCGTTCAATAACTGACTTAGCTATAATCAAACTATCAAACGGAAGGACGGATTCCTTGTATGAAGAACAAGATTCCTTATATTATATTATCTGTTGTGTTTATCTGCCTTATCGCATTTTTGTTTGTTTTTTCCGCTTTGGACAAGATTACCAAACAAAACGATGGTACGGTTCTTGGCAATACTGCCGGCAATCTCTACAATGGCGGTTTGTTCTGCGAATATGACGGTGTTATTTATTTCGCCAATCACAAAGATGATAACAGTCTTTACCGCATGAGTGCTGCAGATTGCTCCGGCATCGAAAAGCTCCATCACGACCGTGTGTGTTATCTCAATGCAGATGAAAACTATCTGTACTACTCACGCATGAACCATCAAAGAGAGGAAGATGCAGCAAGCATCTTTACCCTGTTCAACACCGGTCTCTACCGTGTCAACCGTAAAAACGGCAATAACCTTCACAGCATTTACCGTAATCCATGCGGACTTGCACTTCTGTATGGAAACGCTCTTTACTATCAGCACTATCAGGAAGGAGAAGGATTGAGTCTCCACAAGGTAACCACGGATGGCGAAGACAATATCAAGCTCTCCTCCGAAGCCCTTCTTCCTGCGAACGTAGCAGATGGCGTAATTTACTATGCCGGAGTGAACAAGGATCATAATCTTCACACCCTGAATCCTGCAACCGGTGAAGCCGCCACCCTGTTGGAACGCAGCATCTATCTTCCGATTGTCCGGGAAGAAGGTATCTATTTTATGACCCTTGGCGATTATGCGATTCATCGCTACAATCCCACCACAGGTACCAGTGAGAAGCTGATTAGCGATCCCTGTTCCAGTTATAACATCAGTAATGAGGGCCGCTATCTATATTATCAGATTGACCGTACGGATA
>JAZNXH010000187.1:0-2804 GCA_045593785.1 Lachnospiraceae bacterium | reverse complement strand
TCCTTCTGCTCTTCCTTCTGCACGTTCCTCTGCAGCCCAATCTTCAAATGCTTTACACACGTCAATCTGCTCTCCTTCCTCTTTGAGTCCTTCCACTCCGACTTTAAAACATTCTGTTAGCATGTCATACGCCTCTTTCTCCAGACGGACGCCTTCTTCCTTTTTCTCCTGTATCAGTTTTCTCATACGCATTTTATCATTTGAACATTGACAGAACTCCAACACTGTACCCAGTTCTGTTCGGAATAATTCAAAATCCTTTATCTCATCCGGTACAATCAGATTCATCCGATAATCCGGAACGTATTTCAATATTTCATCCTTTTGTACATCAAACATCTCATGTAAACTTCTCGGTCCGTCCCATGCACCTGCTTTCCAGTACAAGGTAATGGTAACCACCGGTATCAGTTTATCATCTTTTGCAAATCCTGACAAGAACTCATTGCCCTTCAGGTCTTTATCCTGGCGGTGTTTCACTGTTGCCGCCTCCACTTGCGCGGCATAATTCAGCGCATCCTGCACCATGTTCCTTACAACCATCGCATAGTGAATATCTGACTGGTTTTCAATCCCGATGATCAGATATGTAACGCCATCTGCACTCTTTATCGCACAGGTTCTTAACAGGTCCCGGACTTTTTCTATCGTCCGGCTCCCTTTCTCCGTAAACGGAATTCCCAGTTCCGTGACATCCTTTTCAACAAGACTCTCCGGTTGAATCACCGGTTCTCCGTGAAAAAGATAGTAATTACACAGGTCAGCAAAGCGATCATTCCTGCCTATGTATTTTTTGGTTCTGACATTTAATTGTTGCAAAATTATCCTGCCTTTCTTCCCGTCAGAACAAAATACCGCAAAATCATTATATTCCAATTTTCTACAAATCACAAGTAAAAGAACCGCCCGTTCAACAACAGATGAACGGGCAGCTCTTTTATCGAACATATTACATACTCTATTGAATGCTTATTCTTCAACAGCCTGCGTGCCGGGCACCCTCTCGCTGTTCTGATGTTCCTGCAAGAGCTTCAGTAATTCTATGTTGAAATACGAATAATCGCCATACGCGATACTCGGAGCTCCTGCAATACTCTTTGTTTGATCATTTGTCATCCAATACAAATCACCGCTCCACCAGGAAAGACCGTTCTCTACAAACATATCTAACAAATCTCGATAGTACGAGGACATATCCTCCCATACAGCTCCGTTAAAACATCCGCCTTCATAACGAACCATACAATTCCCATCAAATCCGGAAATAACATTTCCCCATGTTTCAATTGTCTCCGCGGATGCCTCTGCCAGTACTTTTCCGGTCTTATAGGATGCATCTTCCAATATTTCAATATTGGTCAGATAGTTATATTCGTTTGGCGAAATCATGATTCGCGAGGTGGAGCGTTTCGTCACACCTGCCTCTTCTTCATATCCCATGTACACATCGTAAGTAGTCGCCGTATACCAACGCTCCACTGCGTATTCTTCCGGCAGCCGGACATCAATACCGGAAATCGCTACACCGAATCCGTTACAGAACAACACAAGTTCATCCACTTTTTCCTCTAATGTCACACTGATTTTCTTTTCACTGGTGGCATATTGATAATATATCGAAATCGGATTGCTTGTTTCGAATTGGGCTTTTTCGATATACTCGCTAAAGATGACTTCCCCATCCGCACTAAGATTCAGCGTAGCCTCCCAACTCTCTTTCAAATAAATATCCACCACTGTACCTTCCGGCAGGAATCCGGTAAATGTAATCGGATGCTCTTCATCTACATTCCACCCCACCGAGTAAAAATACGTCGGATACTCCGGCAGGAATACACTGCGATTATTGTTATCGATATTCTCTCCGGGAGTGTCCGTCATGTTAGCATACACATACGGATTTTCACAGAAATTATAAGAGCTTATAATGTTCTCGACATCCTTTATACATTCCTTTACTACAGGATCTTGCTCTATAATGTCATTATATCCGCTTAATGAAGTCGGCTCATAGATAACCAATCGTTCCTCATCCTGTTCACGAATTGCCTCTACCACCTCAACCAAATAATTCCCGATATCCTTCATCGTATAGTCCGGTGCAGGAAGACCAGTACTTAAATTGTTATTGGTGGCCTCCCAAAACGGCGTAAAGGACAGATATGCACTCGGAACTTCTGCATATCGTTTTGCAAGTGCAGCCCACAGGCGGTTCACCTGCTCCTGTTTCTCTTCATTGATAAACAAATCAAAAGAGCCTACCGATGTAAAAGTATCCGGATCACTGTACGCTTCGCGCCCCGGGAGTGTAGAGAAGCATATGTTTAGATGCACATTATACTGAATTGCAGTTTTAACAAGTTCATCTAAAATCTGCAGATTCGTCATGTTGACTTCCGTAACTTCACTATCAAAAAATGGTTCATAATCCAGTAACGCACGTGCACTGTTAAATCCCCAATCAGCACTTAATCTAAGTTCTTTGGAATAATCATTCACTTGGCGGTCAAAAGCAAATCCCAAAATCAATCCCGTCCAGACCGGATGATTTTCCGCTGTTACAACGGGGGCTTCCTGCATTTTTTCTCTCAGTTCTGCAGATAGGTGTTCAGAAAATCCCTCCGTTACTGCAATATCCGAAGCAGATACATACACTGCGCCGATTGCACCATCATATAACCGGGTCAATACCGACACGGCTTCTTCTATCGTCAGTACCCCCTTCTGATTCATCGTTCCTGTTTCTTCATCAAACGTAAACATCAGATTCCCCGAAACAGGTGAGCGCTGCCCGAATGCCCACA
>JAZNXH010000186.1:0-4103 GCA_045593785.1 Lachnospiraceae bacterium | reverse complement strand
AGATACCGTCCGCGCGGCCCTCCACGCAGATCTCAAATGCGGTTCCGTCCAGTTCTCGCGGCACCGTAAGGCTAAGCGGCACCTCAGCCCGGTATGCCAATCCCATACTTTTCTGTATTTTCTTATGAATCCGGCTTCCCTGCTGCATCGCATCCACGCTGTCGCGCCTTCCGCCCTGCCGGTTGTCCAGATCACCGGAACGCAGGATAAATTCCACCAGATTTCTTACCGATATTTTGATTTTCGTATCCTTTTGTTCCATTATCAAGAACTCCTTGCAATTCATTTGCAGTTCTGCTATATTTGACTAACAAAGATTTACAACTATTTTATGAATGGAGAACAATCATGGCAAATGACAATCAGAAGACCAACAATCCTTTGGATGATGATCTTGGTCAGATTACCTTAACCTTAGAAGATGACAGCGAACTTCTGTGTGACATTCTCGCAGTATTTCCGTGTGACGGAAAAGAGTACATCGCATTGCTTCCGGTAGACGGTGACGAGGAAGACGTATTCCTCTATCAGTTCATCGCTCACAGCGAAGACGATGTTGAGCTTCTGAACATCGAGTCCGATGAAGAGTTTGACAATGTATGCGAAGCTTTTGATGCACTGCTTGACTCCGAAGAGTTCGACGAATTATACGGCGACGATGAGGATGACGAGGAAGCATAAACTCACATCAATTCACGCAAGAACCGCGACGGTGGGATGTCCCTGCCGCCGCGTTTTTCTGTATATAAGAGGTACAGTTCCTCCTTTGCCCGTGTCATGGCAACATACAGTACGCGCCGTTCTTCTTCAATCTCTTCTTTTGTTTTCGCCCTCCGGTGCGGGACCAGTCCTTCGTTCAGGTCAATCAGATATACTTTTCTAAACTCTAACCCCTTCGAGGCATGAAAAGTCATCAGGTTCAGACAGTCTTCTGCCGGATTCCTGTTTGCACTCGTTCTGCTCCGCTCTGACAGCGCGTGCATCTGCAACATCTGTGCTTCCCACTCTGCAAAAGTCTCTGCTGCCCTCGTCGTATCCGCAATCTCTTCCAGCACATCAAACAGTTCTTCTTTTTCGATGCCCTGTTCCCACGCATGTTTGATCAGATAATCCTCATACCCGACTGCTTTTCGGATGTAGTGCATCGCCGCAAACGGATTCATCTTCGATAACATCCCGATATCGAAGAACAGTTTTCTTACGATGTCTTGTAAGTCATATCGTCCGGTCAGACTCCGTAACAATCGCTCCTGTTCTATCCTTGCATCCTGGAATAAGTCCCTTGGCAAGTACCGCACCGGCCGGTTCGCAATCCGTAGGAATTCCTTTCGGTCGCGCGCACCGCCTGCCAGACGAAAGTATGCCGCGATATCCTGCGTCATCCAGTGTTCCCACAGGTCGTTCGTTCTGCCCTGCATCCGGTAGGGAATGTTTTTCTTTCGAAGCTGTAACAGGAGTCCGCCCGGTTGCCGGTTCGTACGGTATAACACCGCCTGTTCCCTGAAAGGAATGCGTGCATCTGCAATCCGCTCCGTCAGGAGCTTGTATTCCTCCGCGCGGTCCATGAACTTTTCCACACGGAACACGCCCTTTTCTGTCGTATGGTTCGTAAAGCGCTTTTCTTCGCGCTGTGTGTTCTCACGAATCAATCGTGCTGCCGCCCGCGTGACATTCACCTGCGAACGATAATTGCAGGCAAGCACGATACGCTTTGCCTTCGGGAAATCCTTCTTAAACCTTGCCACCAGCCACGGCGCCGCACCGCGAAATGCATAGATGCTCTGGTCATCATCCCCCACGACAAAGAGATTCGCCGCTTCTCCGGCAAGGAGTTTCACTGCCTCGTACTGAGTCGGATCGATATCCTGATACTCATCCACCAGGATGTAACGAAAGCGTTCCTGCCATTTTCGCAGTACCTTCTTATCTTCCTGCAACAGGCGGAAGCATAAACGTATCATATCGTCAAAGTCCAGACGTTGTTCTGCCCGGATACGGCGTTCGTATTCCGGGTAGACTGCCGAGAACAGTTCTTTATCGATTGCAGGGACATATTCCGGAGCAACTGTATTCTTTTCCGCACTGACCACATTCAGGTCTGCACCAAAGTCTTTCCATGGCAATTTACCCGCGGTGCACGCCTCTTTCCATGCTTGTACTTTGTGAAGAATCGAACGTTGCTCAGACGCTTCACTCCCCCGACTCTTATACCGACTAATCTCCGCAAGGATCCGCTGTAGCATCTCGTTCTCGAATATCCGCTTCGGATAGAGCTTATACAGCACATCCCGTAGGATGGCGTATTTCTCTGATTCCTTCAGCAGAGACTGCGCCGTATACCCTGCACTTTCCCTGAGAATTTTAAAAAATAAGGCATGGAAGGTGGAAAAACAGACCTTACTCTGTTCCGTACATCCTGTGAGCTGCTGATACCGCTGCTCCATCTCTTCCGCTGCCGCTTTTGTAAAAGTTATCACCAGTATATGTTCTTCCGGCACCTGCAATGTTTCGACCAGATGCCGTACCCGGCGGATAATCACCGCCGTTTTCCCGGAGCCGGGTCCCGCCAGCACCAGCATGGGACCCGTTCCGTGTGTTATTGCTTCGTTTTGTTCTTTGCTAAATTCCATCCGCCCTCATTTCCGGCGGGCATGGCTTATGCAATCGCTGCTGCCAGCTTCTCGATACCGATGCTGATACGACGAAGACTCTCCTCTTTTCCGAGGATACTCATAATCTCGTATGCTCCGCCCGGAGTCATCTGCTTACCGGATACCGCAGTACGAACCGGCCACAATGCCACGCCGTTCTTGATACCCTTCTCAGCCACGTACTCCATGAGAAGTGCCTCGATGGAAGCGATGGAATAATCCTCTAATGCCTCGAATCTCGGAAGGAGTTCCTTCAATACCTCGAGAGAGTTCTCGCTGTTCGTCTTCATCTTCTTATGGGTGTACATCTCTACATCGTACTCCGGCAACTCCTCGAAGAAATCAATCTTCTCTGCGATATCGCAAAGAGTCTCGATTCTGGTCTTCACAAGGTCTGCAATCGCCTTGAGATCATAATCCTTCGTTACTACCTTCTGTACATACGGAAGCGCCAGCTCATAATACTGCTCTGCATCCATCGCCTTCAGGTACTCGCCGTTCATCCAACGAAGCTTCACCATGTCAAATACTGCCGGAGACTTGCTGATATGGGTATAGTCAAAGTTTTCAATCAGTTCCTGCAGTGAGAAAATCTCGCGGTTGTCCGCCGGGCTCCAGCCAAGGAGTGCAATAAAGTTTACAATCGCCTCGGTTACAAATCCCTGCTCCAACAGATCTTCGAACGAAGAATGACCGCTACGCTTTGCCAGCTTCTTGTGATTCTCATCGGTCAGAAGCGGACAGTGTACGTAGGTCGGCTCCTCCCATCCAAACGCATGGTACAGACGGGTATACTTCGGTGTAGAGGACAGATACTCGTTACCACGTACTACGTGGGTAATGCCCATCAAATGGTCGTCTACTACGTTTGCGAAGTTATAGGTCGGGAAGCCGTCGGACTTAATCAGGATCATGTCGTCCAGCTCTTCATTTTCAACGGTAATCTCGCCGTAGATCGCATCGGTAAAGCTCGTGGTACCCTCGAGCGGGGTATTCTGACGGATAACAAACGGCTTGCCTGCTGCAAGATTTGCCTCAATCTCTTCCTTGGACAGATACAGACAATGCTTGTCGTACTTGGTGATTACCTTGCTCTCCTCGCTGTCCTCATCCTCCGATACTACACTCTTCAAGGTCTCCAGACGCTCTCTGTCACAGAAGCAATAATAAGCCTCACCCTTCTCTACGAGCTGCTTTGCATACTCCATATAGATACCGGTCTTCATACGCTCACTCTGTACATACGGTCCAAAGCCCTTGTCCTTGTCCGGTCCCTCGTCGTGAAGGAGGCCGGTCTTTGCCATCGTACGGTAAATGATATCAGTTGCGCCCTCCACAAGACGCCCCTGGTCGGTATCCTCAATACGGAGAATAAAATCTCCACCCGCGTGCTTTGCAATCAAAAACTCATACAAAGCAGTTCTTAAATTACCAACATGCATCCGGCCGGTC
>JAZNXH010000185.1:0-103531 GCA_045593785.1 Lachnospiraceae bacterium | reverse complement strand
GACAAGGGAAAACGTCTTCGTTTGTACTACATTACACAGGTTGCGGTAAAACCTCCAACCTTTGTTATTTTTGTTAATAACAAACAGTTAATGCATTTTTCATATACCCGTTATATTGAAAATAAGATCCGTGAAGCGTGTGGTTTTTCCGGTACTTCGTTGAAGTTTATTATTCGTGAACGAAATGAAAACGAGAACGGTGTATAATTTGTGTGAAAGGATGTATGTTTAATATGCCTGAGAATATATATGTATTGACTGTATTGGCATTGATCATCGGCTATGCGTTTGGCTGTTTTTCCACTGCATATGTAGTTGGTAAGGCGAATCATATTGATATTAGATCTTATGGTAGCGGAAATGCCGGAACGACAAATGCGATGCGAACACTAGGAAAAAAAGCCGGTATCATTACTTATGTTGGTGATGTTCTAAAAGCCGTAATTCCGATTTTGCTTGTTCGCTTTTGGATTTTGCAAGGGAATCCCAATTTGGATTTTATTTGTCTTGTGATTGGTCTTGGTGTGGTTCTTGGTCACAATTATCCGGTATGGTTGCATTTTAAAGGCGGAAAAGGAATTGCAGTTACTTCCGGTGTGTTTATTTCGGTTGTTCCTCAGATTGCTGTATTTGCATTGATTCTGTTCGTTTTAATTGCATTGATTTCAAAATATATATCACTTGCATCCATCTGTGCAATTTTATTTGCCGGGACGTGGATGATAATATATTATGATTTTTCTCTGCCGCATGTGATTGTGATATTGTTTTATATTTTACTTGCACTTTGGCAACATCGCGCCAATATTGTACGTTTGGTACAGGGGAAAGAAAATAAAATAGGACAGCATAAACCACCATTGGTCGAAAAAACAAAATAAAGGAGTATTGCTTTGAAAATTAGTGTACTTGGTGCAGGCACATGGGGAACTGCACTTGCAATTTTATTATCAAATAACGGACATGATGTCATTCTCTGGTCAAAACTTCAGCGAGAGATTGAGTTACTTTCTTCAAATCGAAGTAAGATACCGAATCTTCCGGGAGCCGTATTACCGGAAAACATTCAGTTGACATATGAGCTTTCGCAAGCACTAATGGACCCGGATATTATTGTATCTGCAGTTGCGTCACCCTATACAAGGGAAACTGCACATGCAGTGGCACAGTTTATTGCACCGGGACAGATTATTGTAAATGTCGGTAAAGGGATTGAAGAGAAAACACTTTACACGTTGACAGAGATTATTTCAGATGAGATTCCGGATGCCGATGTTGCAGTGCTTTCCGGCCCCAGCCATGCGGAAGAAGTTAGTCGATTGATACCGACTACCTGTGTTGTTGGTGCGAAAAGTTTGAAGACTGCAAAATTGATACAAGATGCATTTATGTCAGATACATTTCGTGTATATACAAGTCCGGATGTGATTGGTATTGAGCTTGGCGGATCATTAAAGAATGTCATTGCTCTTGCAGCCGGTATGGCGGATGGACTTGGCTTTGGTGATAATACGAAAGCTGCTTTAATGACACGTGGCATTGCTGAGATTAGCAGACTTGGTGTAAAGATGGGGGGACGGATGGAAACGTTTTCCGGTCTGTCGGGTATCGGCGATTTGATAGTTACCTGTTCCAGTATTCATAGCCGTAATCGCAATGCCGGTTACTATATTGGTCAGGGAATGTCGGTCAGAGAAGCTATGGATAAAGTTGCTCAGGTAGTAGAAGGTGTATATTCTGCCAAAGCTGCACTTGCGCTTGCTCAAAAATACGAAGTAGAGATGCCGATTGTTGAACAGGTAAATCATATCTTGTTTGCTGGTAAATCAGCAAAGGATGCAGTATCTGATCTTTTGTTACGTGACAAGACACATGAATCGGATAGTTTTACGTGGTAAGATGTTAATGTAATATAATTTATATCCTCTGCATAGAATGAGAATGAATAGCTTGCTCATTTTATGCAGGGGGTTTTTTATGGATAAATTTCAAATCTATAAGGATATACAAGCGCGAACAAATGGTGAGATCTATATTGGCGTTGTGGGTCCGGTACGAACAGGGAAATCAACCTTTATTCGAAGATTTATGGAGCTGATGATACTTCCACAGATTTTAGATCAGAACGAGAAAGTGCGTACACAGGATGAGTTACCTCAAGCTGCTGCCGGGAAGACAATCATGACAACGGAGCCCAAATTTATCCCAAAGGAAGCAGCCAAAATCAAGCTGGATGCAGAAGAACTCTCAGTTCGTATGATTGATTGCGTTGGATATCTTGTAGAAGGTGTTTCCGGACATATTGAAAATGAAAAAGAACGAATGGTACATACACCATGGTTTGACTATATGATTCCGTTTTCTGAAGCGGCTGAAATCGGAACCAGAAAAGTAATAAGCGACCATTCAACAATTGCTGTTGTTGTAACAACTGATGGAAGTATCGGAGAATTACCAAGAGAAAGTTATGTAGCTGCTGAAGAACGTACAATTCATGAATTAAAAGAGCTTGGTAAACCATTTGTGTTAGTGTTAAATACAAACCGTCCCAATTCTGAGAATACAAATGAATTAGTAGAACAATTAGAAGAAAAATATAGTATTCATGTTACAGCAGTAGATTGTGAGCAAATGAAACGTGAAGATGTTGACCGTATCATGCGTCTGTTATTGGAAAGCTTTCCGGTAAAAGAGATTGGGTTCTGGTTGCCCAAGTGGCTGGAAATTCTTTCGAATGAGCATTATATTAAAAAAGATATGATTCATACCTTACGAAAATTTATTCAGTCAATTCGACGCATGTCTGATGTGAATTCAGCTATGTTTTCAACTGACAGCCCATATATTAAGCAGTTACGTATCAGTAAGATTGCAATGGATAGTGGTCAGGTTGATGTTGAACTCATGATTGATGACAAATATTATTATGAGATAATCAGTAATCTGATTGGTGAGACAATTGAAGGTGAAGTACAGTTTTTACAAATTATTAAAGATTTGGTAAAGAAAAATAATGAATATAAAAAAGTCAGTAGTGCTTGTGAACAGGTAATTCAAAAAGGATATGGTATTGTACTGCCGGTAACAGAAGAAATAACTTTACAAGACCCTGAAGTGATTCGGCAAGGAAATAAATTCGGTGTAAAGATAAAAGCAACTGCACCTTCGATTCATATGATACAGACAGATATCGAGACTGAAATTGCACCAATTGTCGGAACAGAAGAGCAGGCAAATGATTTAATCCAATATATGCAAGAGAGAAAAGATGAACTTCCGGAAGGTGTTTGGGATATCAATATTTTTGGTAAAACAATGAAACAACTGGTGGAAGATGGAATCACTGAAAAGATTAACCGAATGACAGAAGAAAGCAGGGATAAATTACAAACAACGATGAGTCGTATTGTAAATGAGAGTACAGGTGGTTTGGTATGTTTTATAATATAGTTGGATAAGGCCGGTTACCCGGCCTTTTTCTATCCTTGACAGTAAATATTGGAATCTCTATAATGTGGTTCATATTATCAAACTATATAAATTGTATTACCAGAGGGGAAGATTTTGATATGTTTCATAAAAAGAAGAAAATAATGGAACAACTGAAGAAACGTTGGGGATGCGTTCCGCAGCAAGAATACTCGGACGATCAGCTTCATGCATTGAAATACTATTTTTCCAAACATGTCAATCCGGGAATTGATATTGATGATATTACCTGGAATGATCTTGATATGGATAGTTTTTATATGTTAATTAATAATACATGTTCTTCCATGGGGGAGGAATATCTGTATTCTTTGCTTCGAAAACCATATTTTGAACCGGAAACACAGCGGGAACGTGAACGTGTAATGGACTATTTTGATAAAAATGAAAAAGTTCGTCTTGAAATAATGTATATACTGTCTACAATCGGAAAAGTGAAAGCGGTATCCCTGTATGAATATCTGAATCGTTTGGGAGGGATTGAGTTTGAAAGCAGTGCAAAGCATATTATTATGAATGCATTTTACCCGATATCGGCGTTGCTTATGTTGACGAACCTTCCGCTTGGATTGTTGTGCCTCTTTGCAACAATTATATATAGTGTTGTCACATATTTTTCCGGAAAAGCAAAGATTGATTCATATTATTCGGTTATTGTTACACTGATGCGCGCATTAAAAGCGGCTGAGAAACTGGACAAATTAAAGCTTCCTGAATTAAAAGCGTATCAGGATGAGATTTCAGCTGCGGCAAAGAAACTAAAAACATTTAATAAGGGTGGTTTCGTTGTGACTGCGATGAACGGTGCCGGAAGCCCGATTGATCTTATGTTAGATTACTTTCGTATATTAACACATACGGATTTGATTTTGTTTTATCGTATGCTCCGGATTTATCGTGAGGAAACGATTGCATTAAATAAGCTGTTTGAACAGTTTGGTTTTCTTGATAGTATGATTTCTTGTGCATCATTTCGAAAAATTCTTACTGTCTGGTGCAAGCCGGAACTTGTTATGACTGAAATGTCTGGTGATGCTCAGGATACTAAGCCGTTTTTAGAGTTGGATTCTGTGTATCATCCGATGATTGACAACGCGGTTTCAAATTCGATTGTTACAGAACAATCGGTGTTGCTTACAGGCTCCAATGCCTCTGGAAAATCAACTTTTATTAAGACAGTTGCCATTAATGCACTATTATCGCAGACAATCAATACAGCAATCTGTAAAGCATATCGTGCATCGTTTTTCCGGATTGCCTCATCCATGGCGTTAACGGATAATCTGATGGGACATGAAAGTTATTATATTGTAGAAATCAAATCTTTGAAGCGGATTTTGGATTCGTCAAATGAAAGCGTTCCTATGTTGTGTTTTATTGATGAAGTATTGCGTGGAACGAATACGATGGAACGAATTGCAGCGTCTTCCACAATATTATCCAAAATGGCAAAGAATCATTGCATTTGTTTTGCTGCAACACATGATTTGGAGCTGACTTCAATCTTAGAAAGACAGTATAGAAATTATCATTTTCAGGAACAGATTACAGATGGAGATATTTTATTTGACTATACCTTATATGAAGGAAAATCCAATTCAAGAAATGCGATAAAACTTTTGGATTTGCTCGGATATCCGAAGGAGATTACCGACAAATCACAAGCAGCCTGTGCAGCATTTTACGAGGCCGGGGTATGGGGAAAACTTTGAAAAAATACCGGTATGGATTCACTATGTTCGATTGACATGCCGCTGTCAAAAAACTATAATTGATTATATTGGGGCTAGTTGCAGTCGAAAGCATATTACTGCATAAGAGGAGAATATAATCACTTATGACACCGTTAATGATTCAGTATTTTGAAATTAAAAAACAGTACAAAGATTGCATCCTTTTTTATCGTCTCGGTGACTTTTATGAGATGTTTTATGAGGATGCAATTGTTGCGTCAAGAGAACTTGAGATAACGTTAACAGGAAAAGACTGTGGTGAGCCGGAGCGTGCACCGATGTGTGGTGTGCCTTATCATGCAGCAGAAGGCTATCTGACGCGTCTGGTTAATAAAGGCTACCGTGTTGCCATCTGTGAACAGGCGGAAGACCCGAAGCTTGCTAAGGGACTTGTTAAACGTGAAGTTGTCCGCATTGTTACCCCGGGAACAAATATGAATACACAGTCATTGGATGAAAGTCGAAATAATTATTTGATGTGCATTATTTATTCCGGAACAAGTTATGGCATATCTGTTGTTGATGTTACAACGGGTGATTTTTATCTGACCGAGACGGATCAATTGAATAAAGCAGAAGATGAGATGATTAAGTTTGCTCCGAAAGAAATTCTTTGCAACCCGGTATTTATGATGAGCGGACTGGATATGGATGAACTGAAAGAACGTTATCACCTTGTGATTACGATTCTCGATGATCATATCTATGATTCCTCGGCATGTGAACATGCATTGACAGAGCATTTTCATGTAAATACCCTACACGAACTGGGATTGTCAGAGTATAACTCCGGAATTTGTGCAGCTGGATCAATCATGCAGTATCTGACAGAAACACAGAAAAATTCTCTGATTCATATCACAAAGGTGATTCCTTACGTTTCCGGAAAATATATGACGATTGACAATTCGACGCGTCGTAATCTGGAATTGATTGAGACAATGCGTGAGAAACAAAAACGCGGATCACTCTTGTGGGTTTTAGATAAGACAAAAACAGCTATGGGCGCACGTTATCTTCGTAGTTGTATTGAACAGCCTTTGATTGATAAAAAAGAAATCGAGCAACGGCTGGATGCGATTGAAGAACTAAATAACAACGCAATTACACGAGAAGAGATAAGGGAGTATCTGAATGCAGTATATGATTTGGAGCGTCTGATGAGCCGTGTAAGTTATCAGAGTGCTAATCCACGGGATTTGACTGCGTTTAAGTCTTCTCTTGCCATGTTACCGCATATTCACATTCTGTTGGGTGGCGTAAAGTCTGAATTGTTAAAAAACATATATAATGACCTCGATGTGCTGGAAGATCTTTATCAGTTGATTGAAGATGCGATTGAAGACGAACCGCCAATCGGTGTACGGGAAGGCGGAATCATAAAACAGGGATATCATAGTGAAGTTGATACGTTACGTGCAGCCAAGACGGAAGGTAAGAACTGGATACTTGCATTGGAAGAAAGAGAAAAAGAACGGACAGGCATTAAGAATCTTCGAATCCGTTTTAATCGTGTCTTCGGATATTATCTTGAAGTGACAAATTCGTTCAAGGAACTGGTTCCGATCGAATGGACAAGAAAACAAACATTAACAAACGCTGAACGATATACGACTGCTGAATTAAAAGAACTGGAAGACAAGATTCTGAATGCAGAAGATCGTTTGTTTACATTAGAATATGATTTATTTGCAGCAGTAAGAGAACAGATTGCTTCTCAGGTAGAACGGATTCAGAAAACGGCAAAAGCGATTGCACGGCTGGATATGTATGCTTCACTGAGTTATGTTGCCATGTCAAATCGATTTGTTCGTCCAAGTATCAATAAGAAGGGTGTCATTAATATCAAGAATGGTCGCCATCCGGTTGTAGAAAAGATTCAGAACAATGAATTGTTTGTTTCGAATGATACTTATCTTGATAATCAGACACAAAGAATTGCGATTATTACCGGTCCGAATATGGCAGGTAAATCCACCTATATGCGTCAGACTGCTTTGATTGTACTGATGGCACAGATTGGATGTTTTGTTCCTGCGGATGAAGCAGATATCGGTATTGTTGACCGGATTTTTACCCGTGTCGGTGCATCGGATGATCTTGCATCCGGCCAGAGTACCTTTATGGTTGAGATGAATGAAGTTGCAAACATACTGAAAAATGCAACCAAAAATAGTTTGTTGATTTTGGACGAGATCGGACGCGGCACAAGTACTTATGACGGTCTGAGTATTGCATGGGCAGTTGTAGAGCATATTGCCAATCCGAAGCTGCTTGGTGCGAAGACCTTATTTGCTACGCATTATCATGAGTTAACTGAATTAGAAGGTAAACTGGAAAGCGTAAATAATTATTGCATTGCGGTGAAAGAACAAGGTGAAGATATTGTTTTCTTACGTAAGATTATTCCCGGCGGTGCTGATAAGAGTTATGGCATTCAGGTTGCAAGGCTTGCCGGTGTACCGGATGCTGTATTACGACGGGCAAGAGAGATTGCGGATGAATTGAGTGAGAACGATATTGCAGAGCGCGCCGGCCGTGTAAAAGAAGCGGTGGAACAGGTTCGAAGGGCTGCGATACCGGAACAATTCAGTCTGTTTACCGAAGCAGAAGAACAAATCAGTGACCGTGTGATTTCTGAACTTAAAACATTGGATTTATCTCATATGACTCCGATGGAAGCGTTAACAAAGTTATATGATTTACAGATGAAGCTGAATTAGTTGCAATACATAATTGATATACGGAATGGTGTCATATATGTCTAAGATAAATATTCTGGATCAGGATACAATTAATAAGATTGCTGCCGGTGAAGTAGTAGAACGCCCGTCCTCTGTTGTAAAAGAGTTGGTTGAAAACTCGATTGATGCAGGGGCAAGTGCTGTGTCTGTAACTATCAGTGGTGGCGGCACTACACAAATCCGTGTTACGGACAATGGGTCCGGATTTGAACGGGATGATTTGGATATTGCTTTTCAAAAAAACACTACCAGTAAAATCCGTTGTGCAGATGATTTGATGTCAGTACAGTCTTTGGGATTCCGTGGTGAAGCGTTATCCAGTATATCAGCTGTATCAAAACTTGAGTTGATTACGAAAACGCGTAGTGAACTGGTCGGTATCCGTTATATAATACATGGCGGTATTAAGCAGGAAGAACAGGAAGTAGGATGTCCTGACGGGACTACATTTGTAGTTAGTGATTTGTTTTATAACACACCGGTCCGTCGTAAATTCTTAAAGAGTGCAATGACAGAGGCTGGATATGTTAATGATGTAATGGAGCGTATTGCACTTTCCAATCCTCATGTTTCAATCAAGTTCACGAATAACGGTAAATTGATAATAAACACATCCGGTAACGGTAAGTTGAGTGATGTGATATATGGGATTTATGGGCGGGATATTGCGGCAGAGCTTTGTGAAGTCAGAAAGAAATCAGGAGAATTGTCCATCGAAGGTTTGATTGCGAAGCCGGTAATTGCACGGGGCAACCGTAATTATGAGAATTATTTTTTGAATGGCAGATATATTAAAAATCCTTTGATTTCCAAAGCCATTGAAGAAGCTTATCGTGGATATATGATGCAAAACAAATATCCATTCACTGCACTTATGCTTCAAATTCCGAATGAGATGTTTGATGTCAATGTACATCCTGCCAAACTTGAAGTAAGATTTACACAACCGGAGTTAATCTATGAATTTGTTTATCAGGCTGTTCGGACTACGGTTGTAGAAGGTGAAACGATTCGTAAAACACAATTAACACCACAAGATAAGCCGGTTGTTCGACAGATTCCGGGGACGGTTCCGGAACCATTTGAGAAAAATATCGTTGCGGAAACAAAGCCGTATCCGGAACAAAAATCCAATCAGCTTCCAAAACCGTTACCGGTAGCACCGGTAAAAACACAACCGGAAGTTCTACCGGTAGAAATACCTCGAAAAGAGTCTGTGTCTGTATTAACGGAGAAAACTACAACTGTATCGCAACCGGAAATGTCCCTAAAACAAATGGCGGTTGTTTCTGACATCGCACCAGAGCCCAAACCAGTACAATTAAGCTTTTTATCAGAACAGGCTAAGTCGGAACATCGCATCATTGGTCAGCTGTTTTCTACGTATTGGTTGGTTGAATATGATAATAATTTATATATTATCGATCAGCATGCAGCCCACGAAAGAGTGATATATGAGAAACTGATGTTGTCATATCAGAATGCTGATATACATGCACAACAGCTATATCCCCCTATCATCATTTCATTAAGCCTGCGGGAACAGGAAGTGTTAGAACAATCACTGTCATATTTTTCGAAGCTTGGTTATGAGATCGAAGCATTTGGTGGTAGTGAGTATAAGTTGTCAGCAATTCCGTCTGAATTACCGGCAATCAATAAAAAGGAATTTTTGCTTGATATTTTGGATGACTTAATTGAAAGCGGAATACCATCCGAACCGGAATCATTGTATGAAAAAATTGCTTCTATGTCATGTAAAGCTGCGGTAAAAGGCAATCAGAAGCTGTCTTATATGGAGGCTTCGGCTTTGATTGACCAATTAATGAAATTGGAAAACCCATTTCATTGCCCGCATGGTCGACCGGTTACAATTGAACTGAGTAAATATGAGATTGAGAAAAAATTCAAACGTATCATTTAAGGACAATTCTATGTTAAAATCACCACTTGTTATTCTGACCGGACCAACTGCCGTTGGGAAAACAAAATTATCAATTGAACTTGCAAAAAGAATCAATGGTGAGATTATCTCAGCAGATTCCATGCAGGTTTATCGTCGTATGAATATTGGGACTGCTAAAATTACAGAAATTGAAAAAGAAGGTATTCCACATCATTTGATTGATATCCTTGAACCATGGGAAGACTTTAATGTGGTAGCCTTTCAGTCCTATGCACGTAAAGCAGTAGAAGAGATTCATCAACAAGGGAAGATTCCGATTGTGGTAGGAGGAACCGGATTTTACATTCAGGCTTTATTATATGGAATTGATTTTACAGAGAATGAGAATGATTCCTTGTTGAGAAAGCAATTGGAAGCCGAGTCAGAAAAAGATGGTGGAGTTTCATTACATCAATATTTAATGAAGATTGATCCGGAGGCTGCTCGGTCCATACATCCGAATAACCGAAAACGTGTGATTCGTGCGGTGGAATTTTATAAATTAACCGGGCAAAAGATATCAGAGCATAACGAATCCCAACGAAGGAATGAACCGATATATAATTCTGCATACTTTGTATTGAATATGGAGCGCGAAAAACTTTATCAAAGAATCGATTATCGTGTTGATCTTATGTTACATGACGGTTTAGTAGATGAGGTTAAGCAACTTTTGGAGGAAGGTTGTACTCCGGATATGGTTTCGATGCAAGGGTTGGGATATAAAGAGATAATCCGTTTTCTGAATCATGAAACCAGTCTTGAAGAAGCCGTATATATATTAAAACGTGACACGAGACACTTTGCAAAACGGCAATTGACTTGGTTTCGAAGAGAACGGGGTGTAATATGGCTGGAGAAAGAAAAAGACGAGGACATTATGCTTGACGCCATATTAAACACATTAAAAGAGAAAAAAATAATATAAAGAACAAGGAACGTATAGAATATGAATACGATACTTAAAGAACAATATAAAGCATTACATCTTTCCGGAAAAGTGATTCAGTATTGTGAGACGGTAGAAAATAGCTTAAAAGAGCGTTTTTCACAAATTGATGAAGTTGCTGAATATAATCAGATGAAAGTGTTATCTGCAATGCAAAAAAACAGAGTTGCGGAGAATCATTTTGCCGAATCAACCGGGTATGGGTATAACGATGCCGGAAGAGAGACTTTAGAACAGGTATATGCTGATATCTTTCATGCTGAAGCTGCTTTAGTACGTCCACAATTAACCTGTGGAACCCATGCACTAACAGTTGCATTATCAGCAAATTTACGCCCGGGTGATGAGTTGTTTTCTCCGGTTGGAAAACCATATGATACCTTGGAAGGTGTTATTGGTATCCGTGAACAAAAAGGTTCTCTTGCAGAGTTTGGGATTACCTATCGACAGACAGATTTGTTGCCGGATGGTAGCTTCGATTTTGATGGAATCCGCGCGTCCATCAATGAAAAAACTAAGCTTGCTACCATTCAGCGTTCCAAAGGATATCAGACACGCCCGACCTTGTCAGTTGCCAGAATTGGTGAATTAATATCATTTATTAAGTCAATCAAACCTGATGTGATTTGTATGGTTGATAATTGCTATGGTGAGTTTGTTGAAGTAATTGAACCAAGTGATGTCGGAGCGGATTTGTGTGTTGGTTCATTGATTAAGAATCCGGGCGGTGGTCTTGCACCAATTGGTGGTTATATTGTCGGTAAACGTGAGTTGATCGAAAATTGTGCATTCCGCCTGACCGCACCTGGTCTTGGCTCTGAGGTTGGCGCCACCCTCGGATTAAATCGTTCGTTTTATCAGGGATTATTTATGGCACCAACAGTAACGGCCGGTGCGTTAAAAGGTGCTGTGTTTGCTGCGAATATATATGAAAAACTTGGTTATCCTGTTGTTCCGAACAGCTCGGAGAGCCGTCATGACATTATTCAGGCAGTAACGCTTGGATCGGCGGAAGCAATTATTGCGTTTTGTCGCGGAATTCAGGCGGCTGCACCGGTAGACAGTTATGTTGTACCTGAACCGTGGGCGATGCCGGGATACCATTCAGAAGTTATTATGGCCGCCGGTGCATTTATACAGGGTTCATCCATTGAATTGTCTGCTGATGCGCCGATTGAACCGCCTTATGCTGTTTATTTTCAGGGTGGACTCACCTGGTATCATGCAAAATTCGGTATCATGATGTCCCTGCAAAAAATATATGAAAGTGGTCTGGTTTCACTCTAAATAGCTATACAAAATTCCGAATTTGTGATATGATATATTAATCAAATTTTGGATCAATAACATGTTTTATTACACAAGAATGAGGTAATTATGAGCAGAGGATCTAGAAAAAATGGTATTGTTTTTACACTGTTAATGCTGGCAGGTGTTGTGATTGGTGGATTTCTCGGTTATCTGACCAGAGATATATCCTGGTTGTCGTGGCTTAACTACGGCCAGGAATTTGGTCTTGGCTCTCCGGACGGTTCAGGCGCACTCCAACTCAATATCGGTGTTATTATCATTACCTTTGGTTTATCCATAAAGATTTCGATTGCAAGTATCATTGGTGTTATTATCAGCATGTTAATTTATTCAAGATTGTAGTCTTTTTTCTCCGGGATAGGGAGAGGAGAATGTTTGAGTAACACAAAAATTAGAATGAAAGATTTGCCTCAGCAATCCAGACCGTACGAAAAGTGTTTTGCACATGGTGCTGAAGCGCTGTCAGATGCTGAACTTTTGGCTGTATTACTGCGAACCGGTTCAAAGGAGGTAAGCTCCCTCGGATTAGCGTATCGCATTTTATCGGAATGCGGCAGTGAAAACAATTTGTCAGCATTATGCAGAGTCGGACCGGACAAGCTTTCTAAGATTAAAGGTGTAGGCAAAGTTAAAACAGTCCAGATATTGTGTGCAATTGAATTAGGGTGCCGGTTGATGACTGCTTCAAGAAAAGAATTGCTTTCATTGAGTAAACCGGAGCAGATTGCAGCATATTTTATGCCACGACTAAAAGATCAGAAGCAGGAGACTGTTTGGATTCTTCTTTTAGACGGTAAATGCCGCCTGATACACGAAGAAAAAATATATGAAGGCACAGTAAAATCAGCTATGATATCACCACGTGAGATTTTCATCTCGGCGATAGAAAAAGAAGCGGTATATTTATTCTTGCTTCACAATCACCCAAGTGGCGATCCGACACCGAGTACAGAAGATCTGGCTGTCACAAGACGTGTTCGTGAGAGTGGAAAACTACTTGGTGTTGAGTTGTTAGATCATATTATAATTGGTGATCAGACATACGTCAGTTTTATTGAACAGGGATTTATGTGAAAACAATGCACGATTTTATCGTAGGCAGAAAGAGGGTAACATGTCATCAAAATTATATGGAATCGATTTCGGTACAAGCGTAATTAAAATATACAAAAAGAATAATGGTGTTATTTATGATTCAAAAAACATAATTGCGGTTGCTGATTCTGAGCGTATTATTGCGTATGGTGATGAAGCGTTTGATATGCTTGGAAAAACACCGTCTAATATTGATATTACATTTCCGGTTCGTAACGGTGTAATCGCTGACATTGAGAATATGACTGCATTATTAAATTCTGTTTTTGCGGAACTTGAGAAGAAGCACGGAAAGATTGCAGGTTCTGAATTTATCGTTGCGTCGCCGACTGATATTACTGAAGTAGAGAAACGTGCATTTGTAGATCTCGTTGCATCTTCAGACGCAAAAACGAAAAAAATCCGTATTGTTGAAAAACCGATTGCAAATGCTCTTGGTGCCGGTCTCGATGTAACGAATGCCAATGGTGTAATGATTGTTGATATTGGTGCTGACACAACTGAAATTTCTGTCCTTTCACTTGGTGGAATTGTTATTAGTAAGATGGTTTCTGTCGGGGGTAACAAATTTGACGAAAGCATTATTGCAAATGTCCGTAAAAAACATAATTTGCTGATTGGACAGAAAACTGCAGAAACGATTAAAAAAGAACTCGCAAGTGCTGTTGCTCCGGAGCCGAAATCAATTAAGGTATTTGGTCGTGATGTTGTAAACGGTCTGCCGACCGAAAAGGAGATTACAGCTGAGTTTGTTTACGAGACAATTCAGGAACTTCTTTCTACGATTGTAGATTCGATTCGGATTGTTCTCGAGAAGACGCCGCCGGAGATTTCAGCTGATATAATTGATAACGGTATTTTTGTTACCGGTGGTTCGGCCCGTATCCGTGGTCTTGATAAATTGTTTTCAATAGAGACCGAATTAGATATCAATATTTGCGAAGATCCCGGTAATACGGTTGCTGTTGGACTGGGACGTATTATTGAAGATCCGAAACTTGATTGTCTCGCGGGTACAATGCGTCAGTCTTTCTACAATTAACCTGTATTCAGGAGTTATATGTTAATGGCAAGGAAACATAACAAGAAAATAATAAAATTGAATCCCAAATATCTGCTGATTATTTTCGGTGTTATTTGTTTTGTGTTGATATTTATTTCTTATCAATATCCTGAAAAGACAGAACCTGTTCGCAAACTTGCGGCTGATTTTGTTTCACCTATGCAACGTGGTGTGAATCGTATTGGCAAAGCAATAAATAATCGAATCAAAAATTTTAGTGATATTAATGCATTAATTGAGGAAAATGCAAAATTGAAAGATGAACTGAATCAGTTGAAGTATGAGAACAAGATGATTCAGCAGGATAATCATGAAATAGAAACATATCGTAATTTATTTGAGTTAGATCAAAAGTATATTACTTATCCTAAGGTTGCAGCCAGAATCATCAGTCGTGATTCTAATAGTTTTTACAGTACTTTTACAATTGACAAAGGCAGCAATGACGGGATTATGAAGGATCAGAATGTTTTGGCAGGTAATGGCCTGGTTGGAATTGTTACAGAAGTTTTTTCTGATTCAGCTAAAGTCAGAGCAATTATTGATGACACCAGTAATCTGAGCGGTATGTTCCTTCGTTCGGAGGATACCTGTATTGTTAGTGGAAATCTTCAAAGCATAAGCAAAGGATACATTGATATTACAATGATCAGTATGAATGCTGACATTGAAGAGAATGCTGAGATTGTAACTTCTCATATTAGTGATAAGTATCATCAGGGGATTTTAGTTGGATATGCAGTAGATATTAAAACAGATTCCAGTAATATGGCGAAAGAAGCTAAGTTAATTCCGGCAGTGGATTTTGAACATCTGGAAACTGTTCTGATTATTACAGAACTTAAATAATACAACAGGAGAGCATTATGTTTGTTGTTCGATTTATAATAATCATTGCAGAACTGCTTGCTTGTTATGTTTTACAGACGTCCGTATTAACCGGTCTGACAATCAATAATGCAGTCCCGGATTTGATTATGATTGTTGTGGTTGCAATCGCATATATTCATGGCAGTAATGCCGGCATCATATATGGTTTTTGTGCCGGGTTGCTTATGGATTTAACATATGGGAAGCATTTGGGCTATTTTGCCTTAATCTATATGTTTTGCGGCTTTCTTTCAGGCTTGTTACAACGGTTTTATCGCAAAGACGATAACATCACACCGTTGTTGCTATGTGCAGTCTGTGTTGGCTTAAGTCAAAGTGTTTTATATGTTTCGGAATTTATGTTAAGAGGCAGATTAGAGTATGGTTTTTATTTCGTTTATGTTATTCTGCCTAAAATGATTTATACTGTACTTATCGCAGCAGTATTATATAAGCTTGTTCAATTGAGTATTTTATGGTCGATACGTTATGACAAACGTGATGTGAAAAATTATGATTAAAAAGATTATTGATAAAATCAGTGAGTTTTGTTCAACAAGAATTCCTATTGTGGCAGTTCTTTTTTCAGTTATGTTTTTTGTTCTGATTTATCAGGTTTTTACATTACAAATTAATGTATCGTCTGCTACAGAGGATAAAGCGGAATATATGTCCGGCAAAATTCGTGACATAAAAAGTACACGCGGAAATATCTATGATGTCAATGGAGTTTTGCTGGCGTATAACGATGTAAGCTATTCCATTATTATGGAAGATAGTGGCTTGTTACGAACAAATGCAGAAAAAAATGCAATGATTTATTATTTGGTCCAGTTATTGAACCAGCATGGTGTTTCTTTGGACATGTCTTTCGGCATAGAGCTGGATGAGAACGGCACACTGGTATTTAATCAAACCGGTAATGCGTTGTTGCGTTTCAAAAAGAATGCATATGGTCGAAAATCAATCAATGATCTGACAGAAGAAGAGCGAAACGCGGATGCGCAAGCAGTATATGAATTTTTAAGATACGGTAGCGAGAGAGCTGCAATGTTCCAGATTTCTGATGAATATTCATTGGAAGATGCATTAAAAATCATGGCTGTTCGGTATACTATTTTCTCGACGGCTGCAGGCACACAATTTACGATTGCCACTGACATTGGAGATGAATTGGTAGTTGCAATTAAGGAAAATAGTGCCGAGCTCCCCGGCGTTGATGTAAAACAAATAACGTCTCGTGTATATAATGAAAGTCAATATTTTGCGCATATCATCGGATATACCGGAAGTATTACAACGGATGAGATTGAAACAAATAATGAGCTTATTATTGATAAATACTCGTTATCGGATGAAGATATTACCGGGGAACGTGGAATATCGTTGCTGTATAACGCAAGTGATGTAATAGGTAAAACCGGTATAGAGAAATCAATGGAAAACACTCTGGCCGGCGTCAAGGGAACGGAGAATCTAACCGTAAACCAAAGTGGAAAAGTTTTATCTCGTCGTACGAATACTGAGCCGATTGCCGGTAGTGACGTGTATCTTTCGATTGACGCGGAACTTCAAAAGGCATGTTACTATATTTTGGAACGAAACATTGCTGCAATTCTTCGTGACAAATTAGTTCCTGAACTTGATTACGGAACAAAGGGTGAGAATGCGAATGATATTACGATTCCAATCTTTGAAGTATATTATGCATTAATTGAGAACAGAATTATTGATGTAGACCATTTTTCTGCACTTGATGCTACGGAATTAGAACGCATTGTCCATGCTATTTATTCACAAAAACAAAATGCAATATTTGCACAATTAGAGAGTATTCTTGCTGTTGACAGTGAAACAACCAATGCGTCTGTCAGTGAAGAAATGCAGTCGTATTTAAACTATGTATATTCAAAGACTGTATCGTCGGGATTATTGGATAAATCTTTGATTGATACTACGGATTCTACTTATATTGAATATCAAGAAAACAAAATCAGTATGAGTGAATTCTTCCAATATGCAATCAATAAGAATTGGATATCCATTGGAGCATTTTCTTCCGAAGAGACTTATTATTCCACCTCAGAATTATATGCCATGTTTTTGGATCATCTGTTTGCTTTGATTGAAGCAGATGATAAGTTCAATAATATGATATATCATACGCTTATATTCGATGAGACGATAAGCGGTAAAGATATTTGTTTGTTATTATTTGATCAGAATGTGATTGAATATAACGAAAGTAAAATCAATACGCTGAAAGACGGACGCATTTCGGCATTCCGGTTTATGTATGATTTGATTGACAACCTTGAGATTACTCCGGGACAGTTGGGTTTGGAGCCATGTAGCGGTTCCATTGTTATCACAGATGTCAATAATGGTACAATTAAAGCCCTTGCTACCTATCCCAGTTATGATAATAACATGCTGGCAAACAAGATTGAATATGATTATTATTCTACATTATTGAATAATTCATCTTATCCATTGTTGAATCGCCCAACATCACAAGTAACAACAACCGGTTCAACTTTTAAACCGTTGACAGCTTTAATTGGATTAGGAGAGGGACTGGTTAATACAACAACCAAAATTCAAGACCTTGGTATCTTTGAGTCTGTAGTACCTTCACCCAGATGCTGGAAATATCCCGGTAATCATGGCAGTATTAACATGTCACAGGCAATCATGCATTCCTGTAACTATTATTTTTATGAACTTGGTTTTCGTCTCAGCACGGACTATACAGGCCGCTACAGTGACTCATTGGGAATTGGAAAGATTAAACGTTATGCCGAGATGTTTGGTCTTACACAAAAATCAGGCATTGAGATATCCGAAGCAACACCGGTTGTTTCAAATTCCGATGCCGTCCGAACGTCAATCGGTTATGGACATTCATTTGCACCGGTTCAGATTGCAAGATATATTACCGGAGTTGCCAATGAAGGAACTATCTATAATCTCACGCTGTTAGATTCAATCCGCAATAATCGCGGTGAACTGATTGAAAAAAAAGAAGCAAGTATTTACAATCAGATTAATATGTTCTCAAGTGCCGAATGGACAGCTGTGAAGCAGGGAATGTATAACGTTGTTAATACATCAACCAACAGTTTGGATACCTTATATGGAAATCTTGGCGTTTCTGTAGCCGGTAAAACCGGTACTGCCCAGATCAATCCTTCAACACCGCATCATGCGTTATTTGTGTCCTTTGCACCATACGAAAACCCTGAAGTATGTGTAACGGTTGTAATTCCGAATGGTTATAAATCTGCAAATGCCGCATATACAGCTCGTGAAGTTATGGGATTGTATTTCAACAACGAAAATAAAGCGGAGTTATTGAGTGGAAATGTTAAGGCTGGATCTGTAACTAATATTACGGTTTCCGACTAAAGAATATTGATTATTTTTTGAGAGGAGCGATAGCATTATGGACAATTCTGTAATTATCAAGGGATTGAATAATGGTATTATTGTTGTTCTTGATGCAGAGATTGAATTCGATCTTTTAAAAGAAAAAGTTAAAAAAAAGTTCCGTGATTCATCAAAGTTTCTTGGAAATGCACAAGTAGCGTTAAGTTTTGAAGGACGTAAACTGACAGAAGAACAGCAGGTTGAATTATTGCAGGTCATATCAGAACAGTCCGAACTAAAGATTGTTTGTCTTGTTATGGATGATCCGGAAAAAGAAGCCTTATTTCAAAAAGCAATGGAACAGACTGGTGAGGAAAAGAGCAAAACCAACGGTCAATTTTATAAAGGAAATCTTCGTTCCGGACAATCCTTGGAATGTGATACAAGTGTGGTTGTTATCGGAGATGTGAATCCGGGCGCAAGTATTGTATCACAAGGAAACATTGTTATATTAGGTGCGCTTCGCGGAACGGTATATGCAGGTTCTTCCGGAAATGATAAAGCATTTGTTTTGGCATTGGATATGTCTCCGGTTCAGATTCGTATTGCAGACACAATCGCCAGAGCTCCTGACAACCATGAAAAAACCGGAAATAAAGAAGCAAAAATTGCATTTCTTGAAGATGGCAATATTTATATTGAGCCAATCAACAAAAAAATATTAAGTGAACGAGAATTATAAGGAGGAATGAATGATGGGAGAAGTAATTGTTGTAACATCCGGTAAAGGTGGCGTTGGTAAAACAACATCAACTGCTAATGTTGGAACCGGTCTCGCAAAACTTGACAAGAAGGTTGTACTGATTGATACCGATATAGGTCTTCGTAACCTTGATGTTGTTATGGGACTTGAAAATCGTATCGTATACAATCTTGTTGACGTTGTTGAAGGTAATTGTCGTATTAAACAGGCATTGATTAAAGACAAGCGTTATCCGAACCTTTATCTGTTGCCTTCTGCACAAACAAGAGACAAGTCTGCAGTTACACCGGAACAGATGAAAAAACTTTGTGAAGACTTAAAGACAGAATTTGATTACATACTGATGGATTGTCCTGCAGGGATTGAACAGGGATTTAAAAATGCAATTGCAGGCGCTGACCGTGCGTTGGTTGTAACCACTCCGGAAGTTTCTGCAGTACGAGATGCTGACCGTATTATTGGTCTTTTGGAAGCAAATGAGATGAAACAGACTCAGCTTATCATCAACCGTATTCGTATGGATCTTGTAAAACGCGGTGAGATGATGTCTGCAGATGATGTTGTAGAAATTCTTGCAGTTGATCTTGTAGGTGTCGTTCCGGATGACGAAAATATTGTCATTTCAACGAACCAGGGCGAACCGTTAGTTGGAACGGATTGTCTTGCAGGTAAAGCATATATGAATATTTGTCGTCGCGTTACCGGCGAAGAAGTTCCTATGCTTGATCTTAATGCAAAGCAGGGATTTTTCAGCAGATTATTCAAAAAGAACTAATAGGAGGGTGACAGTATGTTTGGTTTTAAGAAAAAAGCTTCCGGTAATGTTGCAAAAGACCGTTTAAAACTGGTTCTTGTTTCTGACCGCGCAGGTTGCTCTCCGGAAGTAATGGAAAAGATGAAAAATGAAATCATTCAAGTGATTTCAAAGTATATTGAAGTTGATTTGAATGGACTTGATTTTAAATTCCGTAATGAAGCAGATGGCAGTAATTCGTTGTTTGCAAGCATTCCGATTAAGAATATGAAGCAGAAGAAATAGGATAATTTCATGTTAAAATTAAAGGAATACAATTTTAAGGCATTTAGTTTGTCTCTTATTACTGTGATTCTTGCATTCGGCGGTATTGGAATGTTTCTAATCCAACGTCTTCAAGATTCAGATGAATCACAGTTTGAGAAACAGGTACTTGGATATGCTTTAGGTCTTGTTGCAATGCTAATCGTTGCAATGATTGATTATCATTTCATTTGCAAGCTGTATATTCCCTTATATTTTTTCAATTTAGCGTTATTACTTTTTTGTCGTTTTACGGACAAAAGTATGGGTTTGCCGATATATGGTGATGCACATTATAAAGCAAAACGTTGGATTGAAATCAAACTGGGGGAGGACAGTTCCTTTGAGTTTATGCCATCGGAATTTTCCAAAATCATTATGATTATTGTATTGGCAAAAGTCTTTGATATGTTTTATCAACATATTAAGAAATTTTGGCTTTTACTTCTTGTCAGTGGTTTAATGGCAATACCGACTGTGTTAGTCCTAACACAAACAGATTTGTCTACAAGTATAGTAATGTTTGCATTTTTTGCGGTTATGGTTTTTGCTGCCGGAACAAGTTATAAACATATTCTGCCAATCATAGCAATTGGTATTCCACTTGTTATTTTTCTGTTTTGGTATGTACAACAAGACTTTCAGGTATTATTGGAACCTTATCAGGTTGAGCGTATTCTTGGTACTGACATGTATCAACAGAACAATGCTGCGTTAGCCATTCGTGAAGGCGGAATGTTTGGTAAATTACTTACCGGCGACACCGGTCCAAGAGCATCATTATATGTACCGGTTGTGGAAAGTGATTTCATTTTTTCAGCAATTGGTGAAGAATTTGGTTTTGTTGGAATGTTCTTGATTATAGTCGGATATTTGCTGTTTGCACTTATCGGTCTTAGAATTGCACAGCGTGCAAAGGATTATCTGGGTTCAATGATAGCAATTGGAATTACTGCACTGTTTTCCGTACAAGCGTTTGTAAATATCGGTGTTGTAACTTCACTTCTTCCGAACACAGGTATTCCATTACCGTTTATCAGTTCAGGTTTGACGGCTTTATTATGTAATCTAGTATCAATAGGCATTTTACTTAATATTAGTATTCAACCAAAGGAAGTAGAGAAGGATAGAGTAATTGAGTTGACGGATTATGGTATGATTCGTTAACCGAAAGGGGAAAGAGTTATGAATGTTGGGCTGATAGCACATGATGCTAAGAAAAAACTGATGCAGAATTTCTGTATCGCGTATCGGGGGATACTTTCGAAGCATGAGTTGTATGCGACAGGAACAACCGGAAGATTGATTGAAGAGGTAACAAATTTATCTGTTCATAAATATCTTGCCGGTCACTTGGGCGGAGAGCAGCAATTGGGTGCACAAATTGAACACAATCAGATTGATATGATTATCTTTTTGCGTGACCCGCTTACTCCTAAGTCACATGAGCCGGATGTAAATAATGTTGTACATTTATGTGATACACATAATATTCCGTTAGCTACGAATTTGGCTTCTGCAGAATTATTAATTAAAGCTTTGGAGCGCGGAGATTTGGACTGGAGAGAACTTTACAAAACCTGACCGATTTATCCGAAAGGTTCCAGCGAATATTACTTGTAATTTGTGATGTCTTGTACTATAATTGATATACAGAACAACCTAAGGAGGCGATAACATATGATACAGATTATTGCAGGCGCAAAGGGTAAAGGTAAAACAAAAATCCTTCTTGATAAGGTAAATACCTCGATCAAGGAAGCAAGCGGTACCATAGTTTATCTCGATAAAAACACGAAACACATGTATGAATTAAACAATAAGATTCGTTTGATTAACGTAAAAGATTATTGTATTGATACATGTCAGGAGTTTACCGGTTTTATTTGTGGACTTGTATCTCAGGATCACGACCTTGAAAAGGTATATTTGGACAGTTTCTTAAATATTTCCTGTTTGGAAGATAGCGACATTACAGCAGTTCTTGAAAAGCTTGATTTGATTTCTGCTAAGTTTTCCGTTGATTTTGTAATTAGTATTTCGTTAAATGCTGATGAGATTCCGGATAAGTTTAAGGACAGTGTTGTTGTTGCATTATAATATAGGATAATAATTCAGAACATAAGAAAAGCAAGTATTACGGAATTCATTCCGGATATGCTTGCTTTTCTGATATTACATACTTATTATGCTTCATCGCCGGAACGAATTCTACCAAAGAAGCTGATAGCGTATAAGCCGGCAATTCCTACAAGAGCAAAGATGATTCGACTTAATAAAGTCATATCTCCAAAGATAAATTGAACCAAATCAAATTTGAAAAATCCGACAAGGCCCCAGTTAATTGCACCAACTACAATAAGTAAATGTGCGATATAGTCGATTATTTTCATATACCCCTCTATTCTGCGCTGGATTAATTTGCCGGATTTGAGCTCAGCGCAGACCCAAATCGGTTGTGTGTACTTCACACTTTGTAATTTGTTACTGTACACATTATTTACAGAATCTATTATTTTATTCATTCAATCAGGAGTTTCATTTTGGGCGGAAAGAAAAAGGTCGAAAAAATAAAAAAGTATCGGAAAAGCATGAACATTGGAATTATTATCTTCATGTTTATTCTGATTTATCTCGGAATTCTGGTGATAAACTTTTTTACAAAGTCTCATCTTGAAATATATGAAGTTAAAAATGAAACACTTGCACAGGATAATATTGTAAATGGATTGATACTTCGTAGTGAGACAGTAATAAATGCCAGTCATTCCGGTTATTTGAATTATTATTTCCCGGATAATTCCCGCGCAACCAAAAACTCTATCCTGTTTTCAATAGATGAGACAAAAGATTATTATGATTTGTTAACCAACAATACCATTTCAAACGGTATATCTTCTTATGATGCTGCATCAATCAATAAACTGATTGATACATATCGTCAAAGCAATTTTGAATCAGATTATAACAGCCTCTATCATTTTTCATCTGAGATTAATGCAACAATACAAGAACTTTCAGATGCATTTTCTGTTTCTGTTGTAACCAATGCAGTACCGGATCCGGCACCGGCCACCTTGCATTTTTATCAATCGGAAGCATCAGGTCTGATTTCGTATAATACAGATGAACTCTGTGGTATTACATTAGATAGTGTATCGGCTTCAGACTTCTTATTGGCAGAAAATTATGCGGAATATAAGAATCGAAAATCTATTGTAGAAGCAAATACACCTGTAATCAAATATATAACGGATGAGAGTTGGGGAATTTTATGCGAAATAAATGATGGTCAGATGAAATCCGTACAAAATTTGTCTTCCATTGATTTTACAATTTGTGAAGACGGGTTCCGTACAAATGCACCATTCCGTCTGGTCAACATTGATAATCAGGATTTTGTATTAATTTATATGGATCAATATATCCAGAACTATTTAGATGAACGTTTTCTTACGATTGAACTGTGTTGGCAGTCAACAGAAGGTTTTAAAATTCCTTTGACTGCAATTACTGAAAAAGAATTTTTTGTTGTACCAATTCAATATTTTACAAAAGGCAATGATGCTAACACCTTAGGCCTCTTAGTCGAAGAAATTGATGAAGAGACCGGTGCGGCTGATTATACATTTAAAGCCAGTACAATTTACTATAATGATGGCTTATACTATTATATTGACCCTTCTGAATTCCGTCAGGGGCAAAGAGTGTTATTCCCGGATTCCTTTACGATGTATACGATTGAATTAACTGAGACATTAGAGGGTGTATATAATATCAATAAAGGTTATGCACAATTCAGACGTATTGAACGAATTACGCAAAATGATGAGTATTGTCTGGTAAAGAATGATACTGAATATGGTCTGAAACAATTTGATCACATTGCGTTAGATGCATCGGATGCTGTCGATTCCGGAATTATTTACTAATGTTTACAGGAGAAACATCATGGGTTATTTATCAGAAAATCTGTCACATGTTGAATCAAAGATTTCTTCTTCGTGTGTTGCAGCAAAGCGGAAACGAGAAGATGTTTTATTGATTGCTGTTAGTAAAACAAAACCAATCACTTTATTAAATGAAGCATATGAATGCGGGGTTAGGGATTTTGGGGAGAACCGTGTTCAGGAACTTTCCCAAAAAGCAGAAAGTATGCCGAAGGATATTCGGTGGCATATGATTGGTCATTTGCAAAAAAACAAAGTAAAACAGGCAGTTCGTTATGCATACCTGATTCATTCGGTTGACAGTCTTGCACTTGCACAAATTATTAGTGCAGAAGCCGTAAAACAGTCAAAAACAGTTCGAATTTTACTAGAGGTAAATGTTGCCGGTGAAGAAAGCAAATTCGGTTATTCGCCCTCTGAAGTCCTTGAAGATATACAGGAGATTGCACTGTTACCAAACATTCAAGTAATGGGACTTATGACGATTGCACCTTATACAGAGGCAGCGGAAACCAACCGGATCTATTTTAAACAATTGAAGCAATTATCGGTTGACATCGGAAATAAAAACATCGATAATATATGCATGGATATAATTTCAATGGGTATGTCAGGTGATTATGAAGTCGCAATTGATGAAGGTGCTACGATAGTTCGTGTTGGAACAGCAATCTTCGGTGAGCGATAATATATCAGGAGGTTTGATATGGCTGGTTTTTTCAAAAATTTTCTTGATTCCATGAGATTTTCGGAAGAAGATGACGATTATGAAGAATACTTAAATGAACAGGAAGAAAAAGAGCGTAAACGTTTAGAAAAACAAACCGTTCCGGAGCAGACATATAAGGTTAGAGAAACCGATACAAAGCATACTGTTACGGAACATGTTTCGCAACGCAATATTACGCAGTTAGAAGAGAGAAGAAGTACGAACAGAACTCCGGCTGAAAAACCGAAAGTGGTTCAGTTCAGAAATAGCAGTTATCGTGAAGAACTAGGTTTATATGTGTCTAAGCCAAAATCTTTTAGTGAATGTCAGGATATCAGTGATATTTTAGTTGGCGGCACTGCAGTCGTGATTAACCTTGAAGGTTTTGACGATGAGATGGCTCAACGTATTATGGATTTCGTTTCCGGCACAGTATATGCAATTAACGGAACCTTAAATACGATTGCAACACGTATCTATCTGGTTTCACCGGAATCTGTATCTATTTCCGGTGATGTTGAAACACTGTTGTCTCAGAGCGTTGGAGGCAATGCTCCTACGATTTCAAAGGGATTTTAATTCTTACTTGTCTATTTCTTTGGAGGTATTATGATTACACCGATTGAGATACAAAATAAAACATTTAAGTCTGGTGGTCTCGGTTATGATAAACGAGATGTTGATCAGTTTATGAAAGAGCTGCTTTCCAGTTACGAGAGTATTTATCGTGAGAATGTTGAGATGCGTGATAAGATTACCTCTCTTACGGATGCATTACAGCAGTATAAATATATCGAAAAAACCTTGCAAAAAGCTCTTATTTTAGCAGAAAAAACTGCTGAAGATACAAAACAATTGGCTCAAAAAGAAGCAAAGCGTATTGAAAAGGAAGCTCAGTTAAAGTATCAGATTGTTCTTGGTGATGCTAAAAATGAGTTAAATAAAATACATAAGCAAACGATGAAACTGATGCAGCAATATGAAACATATCGTGCTCAGTTTAAAAATCTTGCCAAAGCTCAGATTGAGTTGATCGAAAGTGATAGTTTTGGTTTGAGCATTGCCAATGTTGATGAATTGTTAGGTACACCGGCAGAAGAGGAGAAGCCGGCAGAAGATCGTGTGAACAATGAGGATTTTTGGAACAATCCGCTGGTGGATATTGATCGTTATCTGGATGACGATCAACCGGCAGTTTCTGATGTGATTGAAGGTCAGGAAGAATTATCATTTATAAATCTGGAGGAAGAAGAGGCGGATGAGTAACAACAATTCCAACACTTTGCAAACAAATAAAAGTTTAAATAACCATAATATGAAACGTCTGCGCCATCTTTTGTGCGCAGTCGTTTTGATTATTATTGATCAGGTCACAAAATATTATGCCCGTCTCTTTTTTATGGATGGTAGTGACTATCTGATAATTCCGAAAGTAATACGTTTTGTATTCCACGATAATACCGGTGCAATGTGGGGGATTTTTAGTAAATCACAACATTCGATTCTATTTCTTACCATTATTACATTTATCATTTTGGCATTAATGGTATATGTGTATTTTCGTATACCGGACAATAAAAAATATGCGCCATTATTATGGGTTATCGTTTTTATTTTTTCCGGTGCAATTGGTAATTTAATTGATCGTATTTTTTTAAATTATGTAACTGATTTTATTCAAACAGAATTTATCCGTTTTCCTGTATTTAATATTGCGGATTGTTATATTACAGTATCTGTATTTATATTATTCTATTTAATTCTTTTCAAATACAGTGACAGTGATTTGGAATTTTTCTCAATAAAAAAACGTGAACCGGACAACAAAAATTAATAGGACAAATATGGATTACGAAAAATTATACTATGTAGATGAAGACGATGCGGAGAAACGAATTGACCGTTATCTCGCAGATTACGAAACGGAACACTCCAGAACCTATATTCAGAAGCTGATTGCAGATGGAAATGTTACAGTTGACGGTAAAACTGTAAAGAGCAATTATAAGCTTACGGAAGGGGAGTGCATCCGTTTTTTATTGCCGGAACCAATGCCGTTAAATGTGTTACCAGAGGACATTCCGCTTAATATTGTTTATGAAGACAATGATATTATTGTGATTAACAAGCCAAAAGATATGGTTGTGCATCCGGCACCGGGGCATCTTAACGGTACTTTAGTAAATGCGTTATTATATCATTGCAAAGACAATCTTTCCGGTATCAACGGTATATTACGTCCGGGAATTGTACATCGAATTGATAAAGATACGACCGGAATTTTAATTGCATGCAAAAATGACACCTCACATAAATTCGTTGCAGAACAATTAAAACAACATAGTGGTAAACGCGTATATCACGCGCTGGTACACGGTGTATTCAAAGAAAAAACAGGTAGAATAGAAGCGCCGATTGGGAGAAGTCCTGTCGACCGTAAAAAAATGGCGATTAACGATAAAAACGGAAAATCTGCAATTACGAATTATTCAGTACTTGAAGAATTCCAAGGAAAATATAGTTATGTTGAATGTAGATTAGAAACAGGTCGCACGCATCAAATTCGTGTGCATATGGCGAGCTTACATCATCCGTTGGTCGGTGATACGATATATTCCAATTATAATGACGAAGCTTTTCATACAAATGGTCAGGCATTGCATGCGGCATTATTAGGAATCATTCATCCTTCAACAAAGCAATATATTGAATTTGTTGCGGATGATCCGGATTATTTGAAGCGATTACTGAAAAAATTACGTTAGAGAGGAGTGGAACGCCGTTTGAAGCGAAATGTTTTTGATAAAATAATCAATTGGAATAATGGCAACAGTGAAAAAGCATTACTATTAACCGGCGCTCCGGGAACCGGAAAAACATATCTTTCGCAGGAACTTGCCAAGAAATTTTACAATAGTTATTTATATATTAACCCAAAAAATGATTACAAGCTAAAAAAAGAATTGTTTGCCTTTGCTTTACAGGATACAACGGATTTCAAGCAATTCCTTCAAAGTTATTATCAGATTCCGATTGAATGGTTAAGTGAATTTCTCATTATCCTGGATGATTTTGATTGGTTTCCCGAATTAAGCTCATTACTTGAGAAAATTACAGCTGTTACTTACCCATTTCATTTGATAATTATATCGACCATTACACCAAATGAAATCTTGTATCAGCAGTGTAGCGTTTATACTGTTTCTCCATTGGAGTTTGATGAGTACCTTAAGGCAATCGGATCCGAATGGTATACTGAAATTATTCAGGCGCATTATCAAACCAAGAAAAAAATCCCTGAAATTGTTCATAAAGAGATGTTAAACCTGTTTCGCGATTATTTAAGAATCGGTGGTATGCCGGCAGCAATCAATGAGTATATGCATACTGAAAATATGAACAATATTGCATCGATTCATCGAAATCTCTATGAGATATATTTGGCACAATTCAAACGATATAATGAGAGCAGTTGTACCAAATTGCTTCAGTTATCTCAACACATTCCGGAACAATTAACAAAAGACAATAAAAACTATCGATATAATTTGATCCGAAAAGGGGCAACACACAATTTATATCGAACAGAATTACAATATCTTTCTGATTTACATCTCGTAAATAAGATTGAAAAAGCGGATTTTGAACAAGCGAATGATATAATTAGTGTTTTGCACCATGAAAATCAATTCCGTCTGTTTTTGAATGATTGCGGCATGCTATATACAATGGTTCAAGCGTCTGATTATCATTATGTAGAGGTAGAAGAGGATATATCAGACGATGATACACAAGACGAAAAAATGTATCAGTTATTAGCAGAAACATATCTATTATCTACATTAAAAGCGAGAGGCTATCAAACCGTATTTTGGGAATCCGGTTCTTTATCAAAAATTGACTATATTTCGTTATTCGACAACAGTATTACGCCAATTGAGATAAAATTACTCGAAAATAAACGTTCAAAAAGTATGCATGTATTTCGACAAAAGTTTCCAATATCGAAGTTTTATAAATTCGGAACACACAATTTTAGTGTTGATGAACAATGTATTGCTTGTCCGGTATATTCGCTGTTTTGCCTATAAACACACAATTCTACACTGGTCGTTTTGCTGTGATATGTGCTGATTATTTTGGTTTTAGCACTTGACTTTTCGGTTCTATTGCGGTAGTATAAGATTTGTCAATACATTTTTGTTCGGGGTGGTAGTAATATGGAACAGCAAAGCACAGAATTAAGATTACATGAAGGCGAATTAAATGTAATGGAACTGTTATGGTCCAATAAATCGCTTGCAGCCAAAGATATTGCAAAGATTATTAAAGAATATATCGGCTGGGAAAAAAACACTACATATACTGTAATCAAACGATTGATTGATAAAGGGGCCATTGTACGTGAGGAACCGGGCTTTATTTGTCGTGCCAATGTATCCAAACGTACCGTGCAAAAGATTGAGACAAAGGTATTATTAGATAAATTATTTAACAGTTCATTATCAACGTTTTTTTATGAGTATTTACGCAATCAGGAACTGAGTAATTCTGAGATACTCGAGTTACAGAGAGTCTTGTCTGAACGTAGTTTAAGACCATAGAAGAGTTCTTTTATGGCATACACATCTTTTCGCTAAATCTATGTTTAACGAAATAATGACGAGGTTTTTAATGGCAGAACGTACTTATCACGAACAATCGATTATTAAGTATACAAAGCAACTGCGTGAAATCCAGGATCAACTACCGGGCTTTACGCGACAATTTTTTATTGCAATTGATCAGACGACCGCTGCACGTACTCGTGTCGCGTATGCTACAGATTTAAAAAACTTCTTTGAATACATTCAATTAAATTATAAAAAGTATTCTGATACTGATATCACTGAATTTTCTATTAACATTTTGACAGAATTAAAGGCTGAAGATTTCGAACAATATATCCAATATCTGAAGCTATATATTGATAAAAACGGAAATGATGTTGTAAACCATGAACGTAGCATAAAGCGAAAATTATCTGCACTGCGATGCATGTACCAATATTTTCACAAAAATAAAATCATCAATGAAAATCCTATTTTGCAAGTAAATATGCCGAAATTGCATGACAAAGCGATTATACGTTTTGATGAGGATGAAACAGCAAATTTTCTTGATGAAGTTGAATCCGGCGCGCAATTAACAAAAAAACAAAAAGAATTTCATGACAAAAACGGTGTCCGTGATCTTGCAATCCTTACCCTGATGCTTGGAACCGGAATTCGTGTGTCCGAATGTGTCGGACTGAACTTGTCGGATGTTGATATTAAAAATACACGTATTAAAGTGACAAGAAAAGGTGGTTATGAAGCGTTTGTTTACTTTGGTGATGAAGTATGCGATGCACTACTCTCCTATCTCGAAGAGCGAAAAATGAAGCAGGCAGAAACAGGACATGAGAATGCATTGTTTCTCTCTTCACGTAATACCCGCATGAGCGTACGAAACATCGAATATATGGTGAAAAAATATGCATCAAACGTAACACCCGGAAAGCATATTACGCCACATAAGCTTCGAAGTACCTATGGAACGTCATTATACCGCGAAACAGGCGATATTTATCTTGTAGCTGATGTACTTGGCCATAAAGATGTAAACACTACGAAAAAGCATTATGCTGCGATTGAAGAAGAACGTCGCCGTATGGCAAGAAATGCGGTAAAACTTCGCGAAGATAACTAATATCGAAAGGTTCTATGTAAATGAAATTACAACGATTATTAAGCTATACACGGCGGGCTGTCGATGATTTTCAAATGATACAACCCGGTGATAAGATAGCCGTAGGCATCTCCGGTGGTAAAGACAGTTTAGCGTTGTTATACGCATTAGCCGGTTTACGACGCTTTTATCCCAACAAATTTACAATTGAAGCGATTACGGTAAAACTGGGATTTGAAGGAATGGATTTCTCACCGATTGAAAAGCTCTGTGAAGAACTTAAAGTTCCTTACACCATAGTTGAAACGGAAATAGCGAATGTTATCTTTGATATCCGGAAAGAAGAAAATCCTTGCTCTCTCTGTGCTAAGATGAGAAAAGGTGCATTTAATGAAAAAGCCAAGGAATTGGGATGTAATAAATCTGCATATGCGCATCATCAGGATGATGTCATCGAAACCTCACTTATGTCACTGATATACGAAGGACGTTATTATACATTTGCCCCTGTAACATATTTGGATCGAATGGATATTACTCTGATACGACCATTAATTTATGTTCCGGAGTGTGATATTGTAGGTTTTCAGAACCTTTACAACCTTCCTGTTGTAAAGAATACCTGTCCTGCAGATGGTGTGACCAAACGTGAATATATTAAGAATCTGATCAAATCTCTAGAACAAGAAAACGAGGGAACAAAAGACCGTCTTTTTGCAGCAATAACGGCAGGCTTACTGCCATCATGGAAACTGCCTGTATGAGTACATACAGGCAGTAATTTAATATCAAATATAATTCTATTCAGCACATGCTTTATAGTACGGAACAATAAGATAATTTCCGGAAACAATCTTGTCATCATACAGATTGTTTGTCTTTTTAATCTCATCAATATATGTACAGATATCTACACATTCTTCTGTATAATAACTCTCTGCAATGCTCCATAAGGTATCCCCAGGTTGTACTTCAACTGATGTGCAGGTTTTACGACGTGTCTCAATGGTATCTGCAGACGCACGTTGTGTAATAGCAAGAACTGTGGATGCAAAAACTAAAACAACAATAAATACCATGATCAGTCTTTTACGAAGTTGTTCTGCACGTTTCCTCTTGCTAATCTCAAGTCGTTCTTTATAAGATAAATAGTTTTCCATAATTACCTCCATAAGCTACGAACAAATGTTCCGAACGTTTGTTTTCTTCATTATACGAACAGTCGTTCGGTTTGTCAATAGCTTTATGAAAAAAATATCAAAAAATCCGAACATTTGTTTTGACATTGTGAAAATTCTTTGATATACTAATATCAGAACAGATGTTTCCTTTACGACAGATAACATATAAACGATTATTCGGAGGTATTTATGTCATACGGTAAGATTACTGATAAACAGCAAGAGATTCTTGATTATATGAAGGCACAGATTATCAATCGTGGTTTTCCCCCATCGGTTCGTGAAATCTGTGAAGCTGTAAATCTCAAGTCTACTTCTTCTGTACACTCTCATCTGGAATCACTTGAGAAAAATGGTTATATCAGAAGGGACCCATCCAAACCGCGTGCGATTGAGATTGTGGATGATTGTTATAACCTGACACGCCGTGAATTGGTGAATGTACCTATGGTAGGTACTGTGACTGCAGGACAGCCTATTTTAGCAGTTGAAAATATTGAAGGCTACTTTCCTATCCCGATGGAATATATGCCGAATCATGAGACCTTTATGCTGCGTGTAAAAGGCGAAAGCATGATTAACGCCGGTATTTTTGATGGTGACCAGATTCTTGTTCAGAAACAAAATACAGCATATAACGGTGATTTTGTTGTGGCTTTGATTGATGACTCTGTTACAGTAAAAACTTTTTATAAAGAAAATGGTTACTACCGTTTACAGCCTGAGAATGATACCATGGATCCAATCATTGTTAATGAAGTTTCTATCCTTGGTAAAGTAATCGGACTCTTCCGCATGTTCTAATTATGAATACTACATAAAGAAAAGCTGATGAACTCAGATTCATCAGCTTTTTTATTAACTATTATAATTCCTCAATTGTCACTGTCGTTCCGTCTCTCCATACGCGTTCTAAATCATAAAATAAACGGTCTTCTTTTGCAAATACATGAACAATGACATCGCCGTAATCCATCAAAATCCAGCCACTGGATTTAACACCTTCGATTCTGGCAGCATGATATCCTGCTTTACCAAGTTCAAATTCAACGGAATCCACAATCGCTTCTACCTGTGGTGCATTGGTACCGTTTGCTATGATAAAATAATCTGCAATGACTGAGATATCACTGATTTTTATGATACGAATATCTTCTGCCATCTTAATATCCATTGCATGATGCGCAATCTTAACAATTTCATTTGAGTTATTCTGATTCAAGTTAGTTACCTGCCTTTCATTTTCTTTGCATTATAACTGCAGTACAAAGTATTTCAATTCATATTTATAAGCTTCTATTCGACTGATTCTCCCCGACGAATCAAGTTTACCCGGCATTCTTCAAACACCTGCTCAGTCGTGTCATCCAGTGTTGTTCCACAGGACTTAATATGAGCAAGTTTATTCTTCATTACATAATACAAGGTCTTATCCACATTAAAAAATGCCATTTGCCTCATCTGTGGCAGCGTAGGCTTAGTAGGAAAGTCCCGTGAGGGTTCCAAATAATCTGCTAAGAAGATGCATTTCTCCAAGAATGACATATTCAGATGCCCTACCGTATGATAACGGATTGCATTCAGAATATCAACATCACTTACACCATACAAGGTTTTTGCAATATATTCACCTAAAACAGCATGAAGTTGAAAGCTCATCTCCCCAAGATATGGTGTGACATCCAGTTCATGTTCCTTGGCAAACAATAACATCTCATCATACTTCATATACTTGGCACAGTCATGTAGCAAACCGGCATATAGAAAAGTATTGATATCCACTCTTCCGTGCGCCATGGCAATGCCGGCAGCAAGATTTGCAACACCCAGCACATGACGGAAACGATGCGGTGACAACAAAGAAGAAAGCTTTGTTATTATCTCCTCCTGTGATTGCATATTGTTCCCGGCACCATACAGACAATTGGTACAAATATAATCACTTACCCTCTGTGGAACCATTTCTGTCACCTTTGACGGAAATTTGTCATTATCGCTTTCTGCAAAAGAAGCACGTATCTCCTGTGATGCAATTTTCATCATTGGCACTTCAAAATACCGGATATTGCAACTCCATTTTGCATTCAATTCATTGATTTTCTCCTGCACGGAAGCGTTGTCCTCACCGGCTCTGCCACAGGCGAGTATATTTGTAAGTCGGACAATCTTCTCCGGTTCCCGCCATTTTTCAAATTTTAAGAGTGAATCACCACCGATAATAAAATAAAACTCCATATCAGGATAGAGTTCCCTCAGTTCTGCCATCGTATGAGCGGTATAACTTAAAGAGTCTTTTTTTATTTCATAATCAAACAGTTCGAATTGTTCGTGTCCATCAATTGCAGCAAGAATCATATTGCAACGATGTCCAGCAGATACCAGTTCATCATTCTGCTTATGCGGCGGTATGCCGGCCGGCATGAACCATATCTTATCCAGCGTGAACTGTTGTAACGCCTCTTCGGCCACCCTGATATGTGCATTATGAATGGGGTTAAATGTCCCGCCTAAAATACCGATTCTATTCATTCCGTGACCATGTCCTTGCTTCAGATTATTGCGGCAGTTCAATCTTTTTCTTCTCTTTGGATTCCTTATAAAGAACTATCTTACGTCCAATCACCTGTACCAATTCAGAACGAGTACGCTCAGAAAGCAAGATACCGAGTTCCTTCACATCTTCTGCACAGTTCTTTAATACGTTGATTTTAATCAATTCTCTGGACTCTAACGCTTCTGAAATTCCTTGTGTAAACTCCGGTGTAATTGCCTGTTTTCCAATCTGAAAAATCGGATCCATTGTCATGGCAAGGCCTTTCAAATATGCTCTTTGTTTACTGGTCATATGTTCTCTCCCATTACTTGTAATAGTCAAATTTCAAACCATACAGACGAACTGTATCACCGTCTTTGATGCCAAGTTCCTCTAACTGATCAAGAATTCCGTTTTCTTTCAGGAATTTCTGGAAGAATTCAAAGCCTTTTTCTGTATCGATGTTTGTATAACCAAGCATACGTTCAATCTTCGGACCTTCTACTACATATTCTTCTTCCGCCGCATCATATTCTACTGTAAACGGTTCATCCTGAGCACGAAGATTCTCTGTAAAGAATTCTTTTTCAAATACTTTTGGCGCATCCGGAATGGTTTTAAGCAAATCATTTACCTTGAACATCAATTCCCGGATGCCGGTATGACTAACTGCAGATATTGCATATACAGGATATCCTTCTTCCTTGAATGCTTCGCGAATCTTCTCTACAATCGTTTCTGCCTCTTCCGGCAACATTGCATCAATTTTATTTGCAACAATAATCTGAGGTTTCTTTGCAAGTTCCTCATTATATTGTTTTAATTCGTTGTTAATGGTACGGATATCGTCAATCGGATCACGTCCCTCTACTGAAGCTGCATCAACGATATGCAGAAGTACTTTGGTTCGTTCTACATGCTTCAAAAATTCATGGCCGAGTCCTACGCCTTCAGAAGCACCTTCTATCAGTCCCGGGATATCCGCAATCACAAAGCCTTCACCATTCTGTAAATCTACAACTCCAAGATTCGGGTTCAGTGTTGTAAAATGATAATTTGCAATTTTAGGCTTTGCATTTGTTACACCGGACAACAAGGTGGATTTACCGACGTTTGGAAAGCCAAGCAGACCAACATCGGCAATTACTTTCAGTTCCAAAATAACATTCAGTTCCTGTGCATCCTGACCCGGCTGAGCATATTTTGGTACCTGCATAGTTGCAGTTGCATAATGTTGATTGCCTTTACCGCCGCGACCACCACGTAAAATAATCTCTCTACGGTTTTCGTGTGACATATCGGCAATTACTTTTCCACTGGCCTCATCCTTAATAATCGTGCCTTCCGGGACTTTAAGAATAACATCTGCACCATCTTTGCCGGAGCAACGTTTTCCTCTGCCGTTTTCTCCATCCTCAGCACTGTACTTACGGATAAAACGGTATTCCGACAAGGTGTTCATACCTTCGTCAACTTCAAAAATAACATTACCGCCTCTGCCGCCGTCACCACCGTCCGGGCCACCGGCTGCAACAAACATCTCTCTACGGAAACTGACACAACCATCGCCGCCTTTACCGGAACGTATATATATCTTTGCAACATCACTGAACATGATTTTCCTCGTTTCTTATACAAACAGAACCCTGAAGCATCGTCCAGGGTTCCGAAAGTTCATAATTATTTCGCCTCAACAGGATAAACAGACGCTCTGGTCTTATCTTTACCCATACGCTCAAATCTTAATACACCATCTGTTAATGCAAACAGAGTGTCATCACCGCCACGGCCAACGTTAAGGCCCGGATGAATCTTAGTACCACGCTGTCTGTAAAGGATGTTGCCTGCAACAACCTTCTGACCGTCAGCACGCTTTGCGCCAAGACGCTTAGACTCGGAATCACGACCGTTCTTCGTGGAGCCTACACCCTTTTTATGAGCGAAAAATTGAAGGTTCATCTTAAACATGAGTTACACCTCCTTATTAATCTGCGATTCTTTCAAATCAATATACTTCTTACCATACTCACTTCGCACAGAATCCAATCCAAGCAACAAAGCCTTCAGTAATAACTGTGACTGTTGTCCGAATGAAATCATATGAAATTCTATGGTACCTGATTGTTCGTCCTCTTGATAGGTAAATGTGTCAGATGTGAATTCGTTGATGGAATTCAAGGTGTTGATTGTCAGCATTGATACAGCAGAACAAACGATGTCATTGCCATATTTTGCATAACCGGCATGTCCTTTTAGGGAAAAACCTTCAATCAAACCTTTTTCATCCTTGTAAACAATTACGTTAATCATAGGAGCACCTTAAATTAAGCGTTGATCTTTTCGATCTGTACTTTGGTGAAGTACTGTCTGTGACCATTTTTCTTATGGTAGCCGCTCTTTCTCTTGTACTTATAAACAATAACTTTGCGTGCTTTTGCGGTCTCGATTACCTTTGCGGTTACGGTTGCACCCTCAACGGTCGGATTACCGATCTTCATGCCGTCATTGCTTACAACAAGTACCTGATCAAAAGTAACGGTTGCGCCGTCTTCAGCTGCAAGCTTCTCAACTTTGATCACATCACCTTCGGCAACCTTATACTGCTTGCCGCCTGTTGCAATAATAGCGTACATATTGCTCCTCCTATCTCTATCCTCGCATCATATCTCATATGGATATATGTTACGGATTTACTCGCCAACTACGGTGCCTGACCAATAAATGGACAGAACTTGAACCTCATTGTGCGGCACACTAGGACATAATAACATATGTTCCAGACTTTGTCAAACATTACTTTGCATATTTTCAATGTCTTTTAACTGCTCCAGTACCGGCTTTCTGGTTTTTTTTCGCGTCATTTCAACCAGGTTTAATGCAGTCATATCAACTACTGTGGTTTTTACCGGATCCGGTTTCACGAACTCTTCTAATGCTTGCATCAAGCTCTTACGATGATTCATATCATCCATATCGATGAAATCAATCATAATAATTCCGGTAATATTCCGAAGCCGAAGCTGATATGCAATTTCTTCTGCAGCTTCCATATTAACCTTATAGAACAATTCCTGAATACTGCATTTGCCTTTGATTGCTTTTTCTGTATTAACATCAATTACTGTCAATGCTTCCGTAGGCTGAATAATAATACTTCCACCGCTCTTCAACCAGACTTTTTCCTTGATACAGGAGTCGATGCCGGCTTTGATATTGTACTTTGCATCCAAAGAAATCGTTTCGTTATCATGAAATACTAGTTTGCTCAGGTCTTCTTTCTGATACTGCGCAAGATAATTTTGCAGTCTCTGATACAGTTCTTTATCATCCGTAATAAACTCCTCTACTAAGCCCTCATAGCTGTCACGAACCGTACCGAGGAATGCCGGCATTGTTTCAAAAACACAAGAAAAACAGGCACTATAGCTTCCTTTGTGAAGAATCTCATGATAAACACAAGCAAGTGTTTCTGCTTCTTTTCGAAGAACATCTTCTTCTGTCTCAGCAGCATTTGTACGTAAAATCACACCATATTGCTCGGTACAAATTGACTCTGCCAGTTTTTTCAGTCTTTTTCGTTTCGCATTATCTTCGATTTTCTTTGATACAGCGGCAGTCGTATCCTGTCCGGTCAAAACAAGATATCTGCCGGTCAGATTGATACCGGTAGTTACTGTAGGTGCCTTTGTCTTGAGACCATCTCTTGAGACCTGAACCAGGAGTTCATCACCCACACGGATTTCATCTGAGTTACCATGTTTTATAAAAACCGGTGTCTGGTATTTATCCAATGACAAATAACACATCGTTCCGTCAGCGATTTCAACAAAAGCAGCCTTTATATTCTTTACAATGTTTTTTACTTTGCCAACATAAACATTACCAAAGATGTGCTGTCCGGCCATAGGATCAAGATTAAGTTGCAATATTCGTTTACCGTCTGTCATACAACTTAATATGCTGTTTTTATACTTTGTAATGATTATCTTATATCCCATAACGGAATCCGTGCGCCTTTCTCATCACTGTGATACATTTCGAGCCGATGTATACCAAAGTCGTTCAAGGTCAATTGTGAAGAATATCCGGCAAGGATTTCTTCCAAAATGGTTTCCGGCCTCAGATTCATAGCACTGCCTGCAGACAAATGAAGATACAATTTAATTCCCTCATCATCAGGAATACTGCAATTGAGTGCATTCTTATATGCTGCATCTAACATTCGATTGCTGAGAAACGCATCGAACGAAAATGCATAATCATATAGATAGGGTTTAATGTCGATCTCTTTTTCACTGGTCTTGGTCTTCTTAGTAATAACAAGTTCCGTGGCTGATACCAGCTTCGAAAATGCAGTTTCAAACGCAGTGGTTTCCTCATTTCTGACACCTACAGTATTCTTCTGATATAAATAGTAATCTGCGGAATCAACTAATGCCATTGCAGAAACTTTTTTTACATTCATAATTCGTGGATTCAATATCGTTACCTTTGATATTTTGAAGCCATCTGTAAGTGCAGTCTGAAGTGCAGCATTAATCTCTTCATCGCTTCTTTCTTCTTCAAGTTCAAAATCCATATACTCACCGTCAGAGGTAAGTCCGACTCCAAGCGGGGATGCAAAGCTCATAATCTGATGTGGATGAAATCCCTGCGTATACTTTATCGGAAGTCCGGAACGACTTAATACTTTCTGGAAATATCGCATAACATCCAAATGACCGATGAACTTTAATGAACCTAATTTTGAAAACTTAATTCTGATTAACATAATTGATTGCCTTTCAAATAATATCAGCCGACCAATCAGTCGTTTCCTTCCTGTAATATGCGGGCCGGGCATTTACCTTTTGACAAATCTGCGGCACCACAGCCGGCACATGCTTGTCTACAGTTCGGTGTCACAATGGACTGTAGACCTTTTTCATACTCATTACGCAGGAATTTTTTCGTGACACCAATATCAATATAATCCCAAGGAAGAATCTCATCTTTACCACGTTCGCGAAGTGTATAAAATCTCATAGACAATCCGCAGGTTTTCATCGCACATTCCCAATTGTCATAATGGAAATACTCAGACCAAGCTTCGAAAATTGTTTTTCCCTTTTGGTACACTTCTTCAACAACAGCACATAACTTACGGTCACCACGTGCCAAAAGTCCTTCAATCACTGTCATCTCCGGATCATGCCAATTGTAGCGGATACTCTTGGCATTCAGCTGTTGTTTTATCGTTGTATGAAGCAAATTCTGTTTCTCGAGAAATTCCTCTTTTGAAGCCATCGGGCTCCATTGAAACGGTGTAAACGGCTTCGGTACAAAGAATGACGTACTTGTAGTGATTTCTGCCTTACCACTCCGTTTCTCTTTGGGAACTGTATCATAATAGGTTCGTGCAATTCGGTCAGATAATTCTGCAATCCCTTTAACATCTTCTTCCGTCTCGGTAGGAAGTCCCATCATAAAATACAGTTTTACCTTATTCCAACCAAGCATAAATGCATCAGTAGCGCCTTTCAGAATGCTTTCTTCAGAAAGGCCTTTATTTATCGCATCACGAAGACGTTGTGTACCTGCTTCCGGTGCGAAAGTAAGACTACTCTTTCGGATATCTTGTACTTTACTCATAACATCGAGCGCAAATGCATCAATGCGAAGGGACGGCAACGAAATATTTACTCCCTTTGAGCCAAATTCCTCAATCAGAAAATATACAAGCTCATGAAGGCAGGAATAATCACTGGAACTAAGAGAACTTAACGATATCTCATCATAGCCGCTGGAAGTAATCATCTTTTTAGCAAGTTCTTTTAGATAATCAATACTGCGCTCTCTGAGCGGACGATAAATCATACCGGCCTGACAAAAACGACATCCGCGGATACAACCACGCTGTATCTCAAGAACAACTCGATCCTGTACCGCACGAATATACGGAATTAGCGGCTTTTCAGGATAATAAGTGTGATCCAGGTCGTACTCGGTCTGTTTTTTTATCGTAGCAGGAGCGCAATTACGGTTTGGAACAAACGAAGAAATCGTTCCGTCATCATTGTAATTGACATCATAAAAGGAAGGAACATAAATACCTTCCACACCAGCAGCAAGCTCCAGAAAACGCTCCCTGGATCCGCCATTTGATTTATTTTCTTTATAAATATCTAACAACTGGTTATAAACGGTTTCACCTTCCCCAATGTAAAACAGATCAAAAAAGTCTGCAATCGGTTCCGGATTATAGGCACAAGGACCACCACCGATTATAATTGGACAAAATGCATCACGATCTGTACTATGGAGTGGTATCCCTGCAAGATCAAGAATCTGCAGAATATTGGTATAGCACATTTCGTACTGCAGTGTAATACCAAGAAAATCAAATTCTTTTACAGGATCCTGTGACTCTAATGCAAATAACGGGATTTGCTTCTCACGCATCAGCTTGTCCATATCCGGCCATGGAGAATATACCCTCTCACACCAGGTATCTTCTCTCCGATTAAACATGTCGTATAATATCTGAATTCCAAGATGTGACATTCCAACTTCATATACATCCGGGAAGCACATGCAAAAACGAATATCAACATTTTCTTTTGCTTTTACAATGGAATTCACTTCTTTTCCAATATATCTGGCCGGTTTATCAACCATCATCAATATTTCATCATTCACCATATTCTTCATGATAATTTCCTTATATTATTACTTATGCTTAATGACAGAATATGCAACCAATGGAAGTAATAGTGCTCCCGCAGCTGCAAAACAAACAGCACAAGTAACAGCTTTATTTTTTGACATTGTTTTCTTTTCGGAAAAGCCACGACAATCCGGTATGGTTGAAGAACGTGACACTTTAATTGTTTTTTTACAGTGTTCACTCGGTCGGATTGGCTCAATTACCGGTGTTGTAACAATTTTCTCAACAATTGGTATTGGTACAGGTTCCGGCATCGGAAGCGGTTTTGCATCCGGCACATCATCACATAATGTTACCGATGTTGACTCGGAGGCTGTCGGTTCTGAAATGTTTTCCGGTTGTTCATCATCAAGCTTCAACAACGACTCTATCTCAGTTAATACCACTGCTCTTTGCGGAGTCATGGTAAACAATACATCATTTTCAATTAACAGCTTTTTATAAACTGTTCTGATTTCAAACGCAAAGGGTTGTAACTGTAAAAACAATTGCTGAAACAGTTTTTCTTTTGGTAAACGTTCTTTCCAGAATCGTTTTACCAACTTCTTAAGCTTATGACTATTCTTCATTGGCAACCATCTGTAGAAGGACTTTCTTGACAGTTTTTTATTCTTTTCAAAACACTGTAGCAAATAAACATCAAATCCAATCTCTACCAACAATGTCTGAAGCATATCCATATTAGTAAATCTACTGTTATGATGAATATTGTGAATTACTGAATCATCTGAAAAGCAGGATTCAGTATCCATCATATAGTAGAGAGACCAAGCATTCGGTTCATGACCGAGTGCTTCCTGAAACATATCTTTAATAACAGGAATACAATACTCCTGCTGTTTCAGATATGCTGTGTGAAGAATACGATAATAAGTCAGAAAAAATGAGTCTTTTGACATCTTACCATGATTCATACGATAAAATTTTCTTCCCCGATGCGTGTGTTGTTTCCAAAGTTTCATGTTCTATTCCCCAAAACATTTATAATATTTTTATCTAACATATTTCTATAAAATCCTATGAAACATTATATATAAAAATCACGTAAAAGTAAATGACAAAGGGTAGATTATTTTATTGTAAATTGATTCACCATCATATATAATTATTAAGAACTATATATAGCATGTAAATGCGGATTGGAGGAAGACATGCCTTGGTGTCCGGTATGTAAAGAAGAATATAAAGAGGGAATCGTCACTTGTCCTGAGTGTAAGGTTGAACTTGTTGCTTCTCTCGAAGATGCAAATCAGGCAGATTATCAGGATTTAATTAATTTCAGTGAAGGAAAACTTGCTCAGAAATTTACAGAGTATCTGCAGTATTCTAAGATTAATGCAAAAGTCAGATACGATAAAAAAACAGGAAATTATATCATATCTGTCTTAAAGAAAGATGTTGCTAAAGCAAAAAAACATTTTTCAGCATTTTATTCGGTTGAAACATCCAATGCACTCTCACGTAATCAGGACGGTTATCACGGTGCAAGTGAAATCACTTCGGATGAAACTGACTCAATCGATGAAACTGACAACGATACAGAGGTAGAATCACGTGAATCTGATGACACAGATCAATGTGCTTGTGAAAAAGCAGTTGGTCCCTATGTAAGTATGGCTGAAAAACGCAGCGATTTATTTTCTACACTTGTAGTTTTCTCTGTGTTTGGTGTCGCAGGTATTGTTTTTCTTGCACTTGAGCTGTTGGGAATCATTAATTTGATGAATCAGATTATGATTATTATCGCAATTGCTATTTTCTGCGTCGGAATTCCTGTTGTACTATATACAACATACAAATCTTATCAGACAGTAAAAAGTCAGGTGGCGGAAGAAGAAAAATTAACTGCTAATCTGAATGAATGGATGGAATCCGTTTTCACAGAAGAAACAGTCCGTGATTTGTTTAGTAAAATTCGTGTTAATGCTCCCGGAATTCCGGAGGAACAGTTGTATCTCATGTTGAATCAGGTAATGAAAAAACGGATTAGTGATCAATTCGGTGAGATGAATGAAGCATATCTTGATTATATCGTTGATACATTTTATGATGCACACTTTTCTGAGGACTTCACAGACGAAACAGACAATATATAGTCTTGAAGCAATAACATAAAATAATGCTTCCATGTTTGTTTTTCTATTGTTTCTAATGCGGTCAAACTTTCACATTTGATAGTTTGACCGTTTATTATATAACTGATTTCACCAATCTTCTCTCCTTGATATACCGGGGCGGTAACCGCTGAAGGTACACTATATGTAACTACAATTTGTTCACCGCTTCGCATGAGTAATCGTTCGGATTCAGCGTTTTCTATTCCGATATTGATTGTATGACATGGTACCATATTTTTTATTCCATCAGTCACCGGAATCATTGACGGTATTTTATTTTTGATAATATCGTTCGATATTTCAACCGAAAAAAACTCTGACTTTGCATAATCCATCAATACGTTCATATCATACCATTTATAATTCTTATGATTTGGCCAGCCACACCCCAGTAACGCACAGATAAAAACTGAATCATTATGTTCAACAGCTCCGACATAGCAATATCCGGCATCACAAGTAAAACCGGTTTTTCCTGCAATTACGCCTTCCATCATATTCAATAATGCATTATGGTTCGTCAGCTGATAATTTGCAGTATGTTTGACATTAGATATCATTGCATTTTGTGTTCTGCAGATGGAAACAAATTGTTCGTTTTTAATACACTCACGCATAATTACTGCCAGTTCATATGCTGTTGTAGCGTGTTTTTCTGTCCCGTTTTCTGTGGTTCTTTCTTTATCCAAACCATTTGGTGTTAAGAATGTAGAATGATTGCACCCAAGCTCATTCGCTCGATCTGTCATAATCCTACAGAATTCATCTACTGTACCACCAACATGCTCAGCAATTGCTACTGCTGTGTCGTTATGACTTTCCAGCATTAATGATAACAGCAAATCATATAGACGAAATTGTTCTCCGGCTTTTGCATTCAATTGGACATCCGGCATTGATGCTGCATATTCTGATACTGTCACAATCTCATCCAATGAGCAATTCTCCAGCGCTATCAGACAAGTCAGTATCTTAGTTGTACTTGCCATTGCACGTTCCTGAATTTCATCCTTCCCAAACAATATACGTCCGGTGTCAGCTTCAATCATGCATGCAGATAACGAATATAATGGTAAAGAAGCATTCGATTGAGATGCTGAATTCTCATTCGTCACTTCGGACCATTGATACATATTATCTTCTGTTTGTGTTAATACAAATCTTGCTTCTCCAATATTATCGACTGTCGGTATAGCCGTCTGCCTGCCGGAAACCCCTGTATCACAATTAAAAAAAACAAATACAAGAACAATATCGCATAATAGTGAAATTACTAATTTTTCTTTCATTCTATACTCATTTATGTTTCATTACTAATCTTTATTCTTTTTCATATAAAATATTACAAATAAAAATGAGCTGCACACGGCAGCTCATCATATCAGATGTCTAATTTTAATTGTAACTCTTCTTCTGCTTCCAACTTAAAATCTTCTAATTTTTCAGGATTGATTGCCGGCAATTCATCTAAAGATTTGATGCCGAAATTTCGAAGGAATTCTTCTGTTGTACCGAAAAGGATTGGGCGTCCCGGTACATCCATTTTACGTCCCAATTCACAAATCAAATTATACTCTAATAGTTTATTGATTGAGTGGTCACAGTTTACACCGCGAATGGCTTCTACCTGCGCTCTTGTCACTGGTTGTTTATATGCAATAATAGATAATGTTTCCAATAAAACATCAGTCAACACATGTTTCTTCGGTACATGCGTAAGCTTAATTAGTGTTTCATACATAGATGCTTTGGTACACATCTGAAATGAACCATCTAATTCAATAATTTGAATTCCATGATCTTCTTCATTGTAACGATCCATCATACTACGTATTACGCGACGCACGGTGTCTTCATCATGCTCTACGGCAATGGCAATCCGTTCTACTTCAACCGCCTCACCCATTGTGAATAAAATTGCCTCTACGACAGCTTCTAATTGATTTAATTCTGCATTCGTTGTTTCCATACTCATATCCTTTATGACTCGACTGAAAATTGTTCTACAGGTACAACAGTATCCGCAAGATACTCAATCTCAATATCATCAAATAATTCATTTTGGGTGACAAATATTGTTCCCATCTTAATCAGTTCCAAAATTCCCAAAAAAGTAACAATGACATCCATTTTATCAGCTTGTTTTTCTAAAAGTTTACGGAAACTGAATTTCTTTTTAGATAAACCAAAATACTGGATTTCCATAATTTTAGCCGAAAGATTTATCTCTTCGCGCTCAATCCTTCCGAACTTGCTACGGATCGGATCAATTTTATCTGCCTGTTTTTTTATTACAGATTCAAAAATTGTATGTAACTTATTCAGTGTCAGATCAGAAAGCAATTCACCAACATCAACAACATCCTTAATATTAGCAATTTCGTCAGGAATTGAACTTGCCTTAAATAAATGCTTGGAAGCATCCAATTGCTTGTCCTTCAACTCATATGAAATATATTTGTACATCTTATATTCCAATAAGCGTTCAACTAATTCCTGACGCGGATCAATTTCCTCATCATCCTCTGTTACCTCAGGCGGTAAAAGCATCTTGGATTTAATATTGATCAATGTGGCAGCCATTACCATGAACTCACTCATGATATCCAGGTCTTTTTCCTGCATCTGACGGATATAATCCAAATACTGGTCTGTTATCATTACAATCGGTATATCATATATATTAACTTTATTTTTCTCAATCAAATGCAGAAGTAAATCCAGAGGTCCTTCAAATGCATCTAATTTTACTGACAATATATTTCCCATGTATACACCTATACCTCATAATGAATCAATGTGTGAACAATCTCCGGACGGTTAAACAACCGGAATTTTATCGTATGTGAACCTAATCCGCGAGAAACAATCAACATATGTTTCTCATCCAGTTGATAGCATCCGCCATCATATTGCGGAAATAATACAAACCTTGTTGAAATAATACCACGATACCCCGGAATCCGTACAATACCACCATGCAAATGTCCACTAAAGATTATGGAATAATCCGACTCACAATACTGCTTTCTCAATTCCGGATCGTGTGATAAAAGAATCTTAACCGGAAACTCAGATAACTCACTGTACGGTATATCATTCTCTGTTGTATTTTCAATCTCTTTACAAAATCGTTTGCGTCTATATGCATCCAATGATGAACTATACGAAGCAAACAAACATGAAATATCTTTTAAACACAACGAATGAATCGCATTGTCCGATACAATTATACCACAATCCCGGACACGTTTCATATAGGCAATAAAAGATTCGGGATTTTTTTCTCTGTCTTTTAATTCATGATTACCCAAGGAATAAATGCAGGGGCAAAGTTCCGACAATTGTTTTAAGAAATTAAAATAATCTTCAACAACCGGTTTGTATTTGTTTTTCATGTCACCGGTCAATAATATAATATCCGGTTTGCATGCCTGTATCTTCTGTAATAAAACATCATTATTCTTTCCGTATCTGCAACCATGCAAATCTGAAAGCTGTACAATACTAATCTCCGGAACCGTACGCTGATCTGCTGCTCCAGACACATCTGTAACAGAACCATCACTTGTAAGTTTCAAAATATAGTTTGAGGTCTTAATGTAACGGTTCTCAATCAAAGAATATATAATTATTGCAATAATAAGCAAAGGTAACAAAAGAATTAATTTCATTGTAGTCATCAGGCACCAATCAGGTGATCATCCCTCGTGAAAAAATGTTGAATTGTTTTTTTCATTATATCACGAAATCCGGCTTTTTTGTAGTCTTTTACCGCAACCAGATTTACACGTCCAATTTCATCACCATTATATTTATATACAACAGAACCAAGTGTTTGACCAAAATGAATCGGAGCTTCACAGACTTCTTCGGTTACAATCTCATATTCTACTTCTGCACCATTTTCACCCCTTAAAAACAAATGAGCGAATGGTTTTTCCATTTTAATTTGTACATTGGTTTCAATTCCGCCATTTAACGGCAACTCAGGGAACGTAAGCTGTTCGCCATTATGTCGAAAAATACTACTGTTTGAAAATCCATAATTTAATAACGTTGCTGCCTCACGAAATCTTGTTTTTGTATCAGGTGCAGCCATAATTACCGCAATCATGTCCATATCATTTCTTCTTGCGGTTGCTGACAAACAATATTTTGCCAATCCGGTGGATCCGGTCTTAAGCCCAGTCGTACCTTGGAAGGATTTTAATAACTTGTTTGTATTTGTAAGTCCAAATTCCGAACTGCCTTTTCCTGTAACATGTGTAATGGAATCCATCCAGACCGTACTATAACGAAAAATATCATTATGCTTCGTTATCAGTTCTCTGGACATCAGTGCTACGTCATATGCAGTTGTATAATGTCCATCGGTATCCAAACCATAACAATTGACAAATTGTGTATGATTCATGCCAAGCTGTGCAGCTTTTTCATTCATCATTGCAACGAACTGCTCTTCCGAACCGGCAATGTGTTCAGCCATCGCAACCGAGGCATCATTTGCACTCGCAATACTGATACACTTTATCATATCATTCACTGTCTGTGTCTCATTCGGTTCCAGAAACACCTGTGAACCTCCCATAGATGCAGCATGTTCACTCACAGTTACCGCAGTATCATATTGTATTTTACCATTGTCTAACGCTTCAAAAATCAAAAGCAGAGTCATGATTTTTGTAATACTTGCAGGTCGTAACTGTTTATCCGGATTTTTTGAGTCAATCACTGTTCCGGTAGATGCTTCCATCAGAACATATGCCTCAGACTGGTAGCTCTCATTCTGATTAACAGCTTTTGCCGGAATCTTAACAGATACAACTAAAATTAAACACAGAACAAAAAAGAACAGTTTTTTCTTCACATCAACACCATATTAACGGTTCTTAATGCAAATTATGCTATCTTCCTGTAGGATATGCTTCGAATATCTCAATAATTGTATCAAATATAGCCTGTCCGGCTTCTTTCCGAAATTCCGAATCTCTCAGTCTTTGAAAGTCATCCGGATTAGACATGAAAGCAAGTTCAATAAGTACGGCAGGTACCGTGTTATACGTTGTTACAGATAACCTTTGATTCAGACGGCCAAGATTCTTCAACTCTAACTTTTCACTGAGGCTGTCTGCAAACATGCCTGCCATAATCCGACCTGTTAATCCGCTTGGTCCGGTATTTTTATTATCAGATGAATAATAGACCGATACACCTTTTTTAGCATCCGTTGTAAATGTATTTTGGTGCACACTGACAAATATGTCTGCACCAACCTTTGATGAAAAAGCAGCACGATTATCTAATGAAATAAACTTATCCGAAACTCTCGTATAATATACTTTGATATCTGAATCTGCAAATAAATCCTTCGTATACTCATACGCAATCGAAAGATTCAGGTCACTTTCATTTGTCTTATCACGGATTGCTCCCGGATCATATCCACCATGTCCTGCATCAATAACAACAATCTTTGAGTAAACCTCTTTTGGTGGCAAAAACGAAAGATATAACTTGTTATCACTTACCTCCGGTTTACATGCAACAATATCTGAGGTTTTAAATAGAATTGCTGTCTCGTCCGAGGCGTTATATGATAATTCAATATCAGAAATAACCGGATAATGATTTATGATACAGTTGTTTTCATATTCTTTTATATGATTACCGGGAATATATACTGCTATCTGATTATCATAATACATATCTTCTACCCGGATATCAGTCAAATTAACACCCTCTGACAGCGGTATACAAATCGGAGTTTTGGTAGAATCTGATGTGTACCGGATTGTATAAGTTTTTGAGATAAATACAGTAGAAAGTACCTTGTTCCATTCATAATCAAATCCAAGATTTGATGCAATAAATCTTGTAGGAACATAATATAATAACTCGTTTTTTGCATTTTTTAGTAAGACCGGTGCTTCACTCATAGAAAGACTCTTACCATTTACTACAGCACTCTTACTTCCGGGAACAATTCGTACACAATCCGATCCGTCTTTTAAGGTGACAGATGAATCAGATAATTGGAACTCACAATCAACATCCAGTGTATTGACAAACAAATCTGATAGTGGCGCCAATGCTGATCCACTCTCGCCTAAAAGCCCAATATCATTCATTTTTACATCCACACCATTGTAATGGTATTTTACCGCTGTATCATCGTAATTCATTACGGAATCTGTTGTGAGATTATGATAGGATATCATATCTTCAGCCTTTGCAGATAGTATGGACTGACCACAAAATATTGAGCAACAAAATATAATTACAACAATTAAACTCTTCGGTTTTTTCATCTTTTTTCTCCAAATTAGCGGAATAAACGTGCAAATAAATCAGTGCAGACAACAGATTCTATGACACATCCAATTGCACGATATATCAATATAATGATACCTATTTTAACCTCCGTTTGCAACTGATATTTTGTGCAGCGATAAAACCTTACATTATTATCATTACAATATATAAAACTCCTCAGTGCACGCTTCATAACACATAAAAACACGGGAACGTAAAATACGAAACACAGAACAACTGCTGAAATACAAAATATATATTTACTGCCAAAATGACACCTGCTCATCGCAAATAACAGAAAAATATACCGGTAATGAACAACAAAACATTGATACAATGCATATGGAAATCCAAGAACGGTAAACTGTAAGAGCAATACTATCAGTATGCGTTTCATATCATTGATAATCACATAGCGTATCAAGTCTATCTTGTTTAATGTGTTTTGGGTGAAAAGTTTTTCGTATTCAATCAATAATACATCCCATGATATAGATGATAAACGAAATAAAATTCCCTCAAACAGAATCCCGCTTAACGTTGCTGTTAATATAGCAATAATAAACCAAAAACGATAATCTGTTTTTTTAATTACAGCATATAAATTCAAACTATTTTTCCTTTATTGCTTTATAGTACATTAGTGCTGCAATCGTCTTTGCATCGCGGATACAACCTTCTGCTATCATATGCTGTAATTCATCCAATGAATATACTTCTACCGAAAGATATTCGTCGTCATCCAGGTTCTGTTGCGACGGAATCAGGTTATCCGCAAGGTAAATACCAATCTTCTCATTTGAAAATGCGACAGTTGTAAATAAGTCAAATAAATGTGTCACTCTATCACAGCGATATCCTGTTTCTTCTTCCAGTTCTCTCATTGCTGCAACATCAAAAGCTTCACCGGGATTTTTTCCACCAGCAGGTATTTCGAGCGATTCGTCATCAATCGCATTTCTCTCCTGACGTACCATAATGATTCTTCCGTCCGGAAGTACCGGAACAACCGCCGCTGCTCCCTTATGATCGATAAAATCATATGTTTTTTCAGAACCATCCGGTAACAAGATGGTGTCTTGATAATAATCAATAATTGCGCCTTTCTTTACTAAGGTTCTATTAGTTCTTTTATATTCATGCATAGAAAACTTATTCCTTTCCGAAAAGAAAGAGCCGTAAAATTTACGGCTCTTTAATTATTTTGCGTAATCGGTAACTCTTGATTCTCTGATTACATTAACTTTGATTTGTCCAGGATATTCAAGTTCTGACTCAATCTTCTTAGACAAATCTCTTGCAAGCAGAACCATGTCATCATCCGTGATCTGTTCCGGTATAACCATTACTCTCACTTCACGACCTGCCTGAATTGCGAAAGATTTCTCGACTCCCTTAAAGCTATTAGAAATATCCTCTAACTGTTTGAGACGTTTGGTATATGTTTCAAGTGTCTCACGTCTTGCACCCGGTCTTGCTGCAGAAATTGTATCAGCAGCCTGAACAATGCAAGCAATCATACTCTGAGCTTCCACATCACCGTGATGCGACTCAACAGCATTGATTACAATATTGGACTCTTTGTACTTTTTACAAATATCGACACCAATCTGTACATGTGTACCTTCAATCTCGTGATCCACAGACTTACCAATATCGTGCAGTAATCCGGCACGTTTTGCAAGTCTTACATCAACGCCCAACTCACCCGCAAGAATTCCGGACAAAAGTGAAACTTCAATGGAATGCTTTAATGCATTCTGTCCGTAACTTGTACGGAACTTCATTCTACCAAGAAGCTTAATCAATTCCGGATGCAGACCGTGAACACCGGTTTCTAAGCTTGCAGCTTCACCTTCTTCACGAATCATCGTTTCCACTTCTTTTTGGGCTTTCTCAACCATCTCTTCAATTCTTGCCGGATGAATTCGTCCGTCAACAATCAATTTTTCCAGAGCAATGCGTGCAATCTCTCTTCTGATCGGATCAAAAGCAGATAAAATTACAGCTTCCGGTGTGTCATCAATAATAAGATCAACGCCCGTCATTGTCTCAAGCGTTCTGATATTACGGCCTTCACGTCCAATAATACGACCCTTCATCTCATCGTTCGGAAGTTGAACAACAGAAAGAGTCGTCTCAGTTACGTGATCGGCAGCACACTTTTGAATTGCAGATACAACAAGATCTTTTGCCTTTTTATCTGCTTCATCTCTGGCTTTTTGTTCGAGATTTTTGATAAGTAATGCTGTTTCATGTTTTACTTCATCTTCAACAGTTTTAATAAGATATTCTTTGGCTTGTTCGGAGGTAAGTCCTGAAATTCTTTCCAGTTCCTGTACTTGCTTCTGATGAAAAGTATCGATCTCTGCTCTGGTTTTTTCAAGATCCTGTTCCGCCTGATTCAGCTTTGCTTCTTTTTTCTCCAAAGCTTCTGTCTTACGGTCAAGAGTCTCTTCCTTCTGCAGAACTCGTTTCTCGTAACGCTGCAACTCGGCTCTCCGCTCTTTGGTTTCGCGTTCAAGTTCATTCTTGTTCTTTAACGCTTCTTCCTTCGCTTCCAGCAGAGCTTCTTTTTTCTTAGTTTCAGCAGTTTTTAATGCCTCATCTATGATTTCTCTTGCTTTTTCTTCTGCCGTGCATGTCTTGGCTTCAACAACCTTAAGCCTGTACGCAATAGCAAGTTTCCAAGCAACGAAAGCAACAACGATCGCCGTTAATGCACATGCAATAACGATCTTTAAAACTTCATTCACAGGAGCACCTCCTTTATTCAATTTTCATTGTACATAATACAACATATAAAGTTTATACTTTTTCACATGTCCTGTCAAGTAAAATGAATGAATTTATACATTTTGTATAAAAAATAATGAAATCCATGAAAATACTACAAGATATTAGTTTTTTCACCGAGATAATAAAATCCTTTTGCTTCTAAAAGTTTGACCGGAATATATTGCCCGAGATCATTCTCACATCCGGGAAAATGTACCAATAAATTGTTTTCCAGACGTCCCGTTATATATCCGGGTATCTGCTGATTCACCTCTTCTACCAGCGCAAGTTGAACTTGACCAACCGCTTTGTTTGTATTCAAGGTTGATTCTTGATTTACGCACTTCAGAAGTCGATGGAACCGTTCCTGTACAATCTCATCCGGAACCTGGTCAGGCATAGCTGCTGCAGGTGTTCCGCTACGAGGGGAATAAATAAATGTAAATGCACTATGATAAGATACTTTACTTACCACATCTAATGTTTCATTAAAATCTTCTTCTGTTTCACCCGGAAACCCTACAATAATATCAGTAGTAATTGCGATATCCGGATTTTTTGCTCGCAATTTTTCCACCAGTCTCAAATAATCTTCTTTTGTATAACGACGATTCATTATCTTCAACAGCCGGGTACTGCCGGACTGCAAAGGAAGATGCATATGATTGCATACTTTAGGTTCACTTCCCATCACCTCAATCAATTCATCTGAAAGGTCCTTCGGATGAGATGTCATGAACCTTACACGTTTTACAGAATCAATTTCACACACTTTGCGTAACAGTTCAGAAAATGTAATTGGTGTTTCAAGTGTCTTACCGTAGGAATTCACATTTTGACCCAGCAGCATAATTTCACTTACGCCTTCTGCTGTGATTTTTTTGATTTCATTAATAATATCATCCGGTTTTCTGCTTCGTTCACGCCCGCGAACATATGGGACAATACAATAACTGCAAAAATTGTTGCAGCCATACATAATATTCACACCGGCCTTAAATGAAAATTTTCTCGCACTGGGAAGATCTTCAACAATCTGATCGGTACCATCCCAAATATCAATCACCTGTTTTTCGAATTCGTTTCGATATAAAAGCTCTGCAAGCTTGAAAATATTATGAGTTCCGAAAATTACATTAACAAAACGATAACTGGCTTTGATTTTTTCGATCACATGTGCTTCCTGCATCATGCATCCGCACAATATTATTTTCATATCCGGATTCGATTTTTTCTGTTTTCCAAGATATCCGATTCTTCCATACACTCTTGAATTTGCATTTTCACGGACAGTACAAGTGTTATACAGAACCAGATCCGCTTTTTCGGTATCTGTTTCAACATATCCGATATTTTCAAGAATTCCTGCAAGTTTTTCCGAATCTTTGGCGTTCATCTGACAGCCAAAAGTTTCGATATGATATGTAAGCATGCGCCCTAACTTGTTCGTCTTTGCTTCCATGATTGTCCGCAACAATCCCATAAAATATTGTTGCCTGTCCGGCTCATGGATGGGGGCGCTATTAACCAACTCTAAAAATTTCTGTTTTTCAGTCATTAAGTTCATATTAACTGTAGTCCTCGTTTTATCTGCTTGAAAGATCAAATATGGTTTGGATATACAACAAAATCCGGTCGGATATCATATGTTTCCATCGGAATCACGCCGGAATAATATTGACAGGATAATGCTGCCGATATTACTGTTAGTCCAAAACACTCTTTATGTTCTGCAATATATCGATCATAGTAACCACCGCCATAACCAATCCGTCCGTTATTCTTGTCATAACATAATCCCGGAAGAATCAATAATGACTGTGAAAACGCCTCCGGAACAACAATCTGAAGTTCCACGGGTTCAGCAATTCCATAACGATTATCCCGGTATACAGTCTCAGGCTGTATCATTCCAAAACACATTGTATTATCAATAATCTTCGGAACTGCAACAATTTTATGATTACAAAATGCAGTACGTATTATTTCGTCTGTCATCAACTCATCACCAAATGACAAATATACAAAAACAGCATCTGCATTCCGATATGCATCCATAGCGCATATCTGGTGACACACATTTCTGCTCTCTGAAATAAGTGTCTCACGATTCAGTTCACTTCTGATTTTGCGGTATTGATTACGTAATTCTTTTTTGGTCATACACATACTATTTTTTCTCAAGTTTTGTTTTACTACCATCCGGATTCACAATTTCAATACGATCCAATGTTCCTCTGAGATTTGCTCGAAAAGAAGCGATGTATTCATTGCGTAACAACTGCTGTTCTGCTTTCTCTTCTTCTGTTAACCCTTCGCTCTTCGCCTTATTGTACAATTCATTAATTCTTTTAATCTGTTCATCTGTAATTGCCATAACATTCTCCATTCTTATATAATTGTCTTTTAAGGACAATATTTACTAATAATTGCTTCAAACACACGTAAGCCATCCACTGCTGCAGATACAATTCCGCCGGCATAACCGGCCCCTTCGCCACAAGGATATATCCCACTGATATTAGATTCAAGATTTTCATCCCTTATCATTCGAATCGGTGATGAAGTTCTTGACTCTACACCTTCCATTATGACATCAGAGCGATCAAATCCCGGTATTTTTTGAGCAAAGACAGGCATGCTCTCAATAATTGAGGAACATATAAAGTCCGGAAGGCACTCATGTAAATTAGCAAATTGATATGCGCCTTTTGTATTCGGTATGATATCACCAAGAGAAGTAGTCTTTTTTTGCATTTCAAAATCCTGATACAGCTGTGCCGGAATCAATCCGCCACCGGCATTATATGCCAGTTCTTCCAACTTTCGTTGAAACACCATGCCTGCAAGTGGGTTATCGACATTCTGTCCATAATAATCAAAATCCTCCGGTTTCACAGTTACAACAATCGCACTATTTGCGTTTATTTCAGCACGGTCATAATTACTCATGCCATTCACAGCCAACCTGCCGGATTCAGACGAAGCATTCACTACAAAGCCGCCCGGACACATACAAAATGAATATACGCCTCTTCCCTGCTCAGTGGTATGTGTAAGTTTGTAGTCAGCAGCGGGTAACAGATCGTGCATATCTCCATACTGGTTTATATTTATTAACTGTTGCGGATGCTCCACGCGGACACCAATTGCAAATGCTTTTCGTTCCATCAAAATATTTTTTTGATGCAACATCTCAAATGTATCGCGTGCACTGTGGCCAAGTGCCAAAACAAGGGTATCACACTTTATCTGTTCATTACCATTTAATTCAATTGCTGTTAAGCAGTTCTTATTTGTTTCCAACTCCTCAGTAGTAACAAAACTAGTGAGCTTTGTACGGAACAAACAGCTTCCGCCCAATTTTTCTATCTCTTCGCGCATGTTCTGAATAACATACCGTAATTTATCTGTTCCAATATGAGGCTTATTGATGTACAAAATCTCGGGTGGTGCGCCAAAATCAACGAACGTACTTAACACCTCCTTGATTCTGCCATAAGTATCTTTTACCATCGTATTCAACTTACCATCGGAATACGTGCCCGCACCTCCCTCACCAAACTGAACATTTGATTCTACGTCAAGGGTATTCTCTCTCCAAAACTTCTCTACTTGTGTAGTCCGACGTTCAATCGTATCACCACGATCAATCAGAATCGGACGATATCCTGCTTTTGCCAGATTATATGCACAAAACAGCCCTGCAGGTCCTGCTCCTACCACAACCGGACGTTCTTTCATCCGATTCATACCGGTAATCCGATACTGATATTTCGTTTCTTGAGAAAGCGATACTTTTTTTAACTTTGACAACTGTTTTTCTATCTTTTTTACATTTTTCACTTGGACATCAATAACAAAAGAATAATGAATGTCCGACTTTTTTCTGGCATCCAAGGAACGACGTATAATATGATACGATACAATCTCATGTTCGGATATCTTCAGACTTTTACAAATTTCTTTTACCATATCTGCTTCCGAATATATAATTGGCAAATTCATCTGTTCAATTCGAAACATGATACAACACCTTTCATTATATTTATCACATACCAGCGGCCTTCCCCGCAATCATGCCACTTGCCCAGGCAAAGTGCAAATTGTATCCGCCGCAAATACCATCAATATCCAACAGTTCACCTGTAATATATAACCCGGGATGCTTTTTTGATTCCATTGTTGTCGGATCAATCTCAGGCAATGGTACTCCGCCTCGTGTTACTTGTGCAAATTCAAACCCATTTGTGCCTGTAACCGTAAATTCAAGATTCTGCAACACATTAAACAAACGTTTCATATCAGATTGCTTTATGGCTTTACATGGCATATCTGCCACAAGTCCCAATTCACAAATAATTGCATATACCAATTTATGATTGCACAAACTTCGAAACAGATATTCAAAAGGAAGATCCGGATTGTATTGTACGAAACTTAAAAGATCATTGAAAACTTTTTCAGTATTCACCTGCGGTAAAACATTAACCAATAACTTAATACTGCGATTCTTTTTAATTGCATCCGTAACAAATCTGCTTAATTGAAATACCGGAATACCGGAGATGCCATTATCCGTAAAAATTATCTCGCCTTCTTCCGAATAAGAATCGTTTTCTATAGACAAACGGATTTTTGCTTCTGTTCGCACTCCTGATATCTTCTTTATGTACCGTTCCTTTGCTGTAATTTGTACCAGTGCAGGAGTGGGATCAACGATGGTATGTCCGAGTTTTTTTAACAACTGATACCCTGTACCTTCTGCTCCAAGTTTGCCGGCTGCCAGTCCGCCACAAGAAAAAATAACTTTTCGGGCAAAATAAGCGGATTTATCTGTAATAATACGAAATGACCCGTCATCATTGTGTAAAACATCTACCAGGCGTTCCTCATAAATTATCTTAACTCGTAAATGCTCTAATTCAGCCTGCAACATCTGGACAACTACCGCTGCTTGTTCCGACATTGGATAGTAATAGCCGCGTTTTTCTTTACATCGGATACCAATACTGTTCATAAATGTAAGCACAGTATCCAGATCTGCTTGTTCAAGAATTTGCTCTAATTTTTCTTGATACGCGTTATGATAGTGTTTTGTTGAAATATCGGCATTTGTAAGATTGCATTTTCCGTTTCCGCTTGCTGCAATCTTCCGACCGAGTTTTTTACCTTTTTCAATTAAAAGAACACGGGCTCCTGTTCTTGCAGCACAAATTGCCGCTGTCATTCCGGATGCTCCGCCACCAATTACAATTATCTCCTGCATTGTTTTTCCTTGTCCTGTCCGTAGTTCAACTTGTTATTCCGGACAAATAATCATATAGTTCCTCTATATTTTTTACTTGTACACCATCCGTGAGTGCCAAATAAATTTCTTCTGTGAGTCCATCTGCTGAAATGCCGGTATATTCATAGACAGTTCTGTAATCACTATAATATACAATCACTTCATTATTTTTTATCGTAACAACATACTTAAATTGCACCTTACGACGATCATAAACTTTCTGAATCACAACTTGTTTCGGGGAAAATGAAACAAGCTCACACAAAACCAAACCATCTTCATATTCAGCAAGAGAAAGATTACTCATGTATTTCTCCAGCTTATTTATTAGCTGTTCACGTGATAAGCCAGCCATATCTGCCCCTGGTTTTGTCTCATACCGGATTTTCTCGCCGGTACTGATATCAACAATTTCATAAATACAAACAGTATCGGCTGTAATAATCCCATTCTCAATTGTTACTTCTGCAGATTGTGAGGATTCCGATAATACTGTCGGATAACGATTCTGTTCCTCCTGTGACAGAACAATTTTTTGTATGTTCGTATCCTGTTCTTGTTTTTTTCTCTCTAATTGACGTGAAATATTAAGAAACGAAACATAATAGCAAAGTGTAAAAAACACAATCACTGATAAGATTCCCAAAAATGATACAAAAAAACGTTTCATATACTCCCCCCCTATCGTTTTACAGAGAGTATTGACCAATATTTTATATCAGAAACATATTATTTCATTAATTTCATTTTTCTGCACAAGCGATAAATTCTTGCACCCATTGGATAATCCAATAATTCCTCTTTTGTTAATGTCTTAAGTAAGAATAATAAAACAAAATAAACGATAACAGCTAATACCATAGAAAATAAGGTGGCAACAAAATTACTTGATGTCAGGTAATGCAAAAATTTATAGCCAAAATATGTGACAAAGCCCATCGCAATTGCAGCAATTGTGGGCAAAACAAAGCTTGTCCTGATTTCCTGTTTGTATCCTGCAATATGTTGAATCGAAGTCCAATTCAAAATACAAACAATAAAGGCAAAACTAACATTACCAATCACCATAGAATATACATTCAATTGTAATATGTGCAGCATAAAATATAACATTCCAATGTGGATTGCCAAGGATACTGCAGCATGAACAACCGGGGTTCTTAATCTCCCAAGTCCCTGAAGTATTCCGTTTGTCATTGTTGAATATGCGAAAAATACAATCGCTACCGATCCAATCCGTAACAGATTTCCACTTAATATTGATGTATCTTTATATAACAACTGAATCAGCTGCGGTCCCAATACTCCCATACCAACGGCAGCAGGAATTGCAATAATCATGTTCATCTTGATGGACGAATGAATCTTTTTTCGTATGTCCAGAACATTTTTTACTTGAAATGAAGCCGATAAAGATGGCACAATCGCTGCACTTAAAGCCGATGCAATTGCAACCGGAACATTCGTCAACTGTCTGTATTTATTCGTATACGCTTCTTGTAAGACCGCACTATTACTTTCGGAAACACCAATGGATTCCATATAATTTCCGAAAATACTAATATCTAAAATACCACTGATTTGATAAACGGTCTGACTGAGAATAATCGGAAACAGTGTCAGGCAAATTGCTTTTATCAGTTCAAAAGTGGACTCATTTTTTGAATTTACATCCTGTGCTTCTTTTCGCTTGACATAATCTTTGTTCAAATAAAATACAAATCCGAGAAATAAAGTTCCCGCAGCGGCACCGCACAAGGTCCCAAGTGTTCCGCCGGCTGCTCCTCTTGATGCTTGTGAATCGTCTCCTATGAACGCTTTCATCAGTAAATATGCTGCCAGAATACTAATAACTGCATTCACAATTTGCTCAATAATCTGTGACAGAGCGGTCGGAAGCATTGTTTTTCTACCCTGGAAAAATCCACGTAATACACCTAATACTGCAACGATAAATATAGTCGGCGCTAAAATACGAAGCGGATACTTTGCGCTTGGATATCCTGTAAGCTCGGCAAAATAACCGGCACCAAACCATATTACCAGTGATGCAATTCCACCAGTAGCGCATGCAAGCATCATAGTAAGCCGGAATATTCTTCCGGATGTCCGATATTCTTTATTCTCCTCTCTTGCGGAAATCAACTTTGATAATGCAAGCGGGATACTCAAGGAAGATAAAATCAAAACAATACTATATATCTCATAAGCAGTATTGTAATATGCCATACCTTCACTTCCGATCATATGGGTCATCGGAATCTTATATAACATTCCGATGATTCTTGTAATAATTGAGGCTACGGCCAGAATACTTCCTTGAACAAGATATTGGTTTTTTCTTTGTTCCATAACGCTTCTACTCTCTATTCAAAAATCACTCCGCCACGATAATCATCAGGATAAATTGCTATATATGTCTTCCCTACATTAATAAACAATTCATTTCCCGAAGTATCATAATAACGACATTCATTTTCAGCTACATTCCGTTTCCAAATAATCGGAACTGCAATACCATTTGTTATATAGTAACCATCTCCCTCTTCATCATCTAATTCCATATTGAGATATCCGTTACTAATTTCAGCGTGTTTTACATATTGAACAATAATATTCTTAAAGGTTAATGGTTGGTCATTGTTGGCATCTTTATGCAAAACACCAAACTGATATCTGATATATTCACCCGAATTCTGATCATAAATCAAATAAGGACGAACGGACTGAGAGAACTGAATCGTAACCTTTTCTGCTTTCTGACCGTTTTCAAGCGTCGTATCCTGTTCATAGAAATTGAAGATTTTTTCTCTGTTTTCACCCCATTCACTACGAAGCGAGGAATTGAAAACCTCATTTAACATAACAGAATAATTTAAAAACACATTATGGGGTGATTGGATGGCTTCATCGCGTGTAAATGCCCAATTGGCCAATCCGCCTTTAATTCCGTCTACTTCATCTATATGACTATTTTCAATCTGATCTGATGCATAGGATGTGCCACCAAAATGGACATAAATTGCATCCAATTCATTTGCAAAGTTGACAAAATAGTGTCTTGCACTACGAATTGAACCAATTCTGGATGTCGTATCAGCCATCGCATCCTGTGCCTCAAATACAGCCATAAATCTTGTAATACCATACTCAACAAGAGCTTCATACAATATATCAGCCGCGCTCAAACCGCTCTGTGGTGATGCAACTTTTATATTATTTATCATGATTGCATACGGTCGATATTGTGCTGTATCTTCCGATATCCACATTCCGGTAAGTCTGCTTTTTACCATTCCTTCCGGAATTACATTTTCCGGTTCCGGTGTAGGGGTAATCTCTTCCAACGGCGTTGGGGTCGGTGTGCTCGTCAGTGTTGGAATCGGGGTCGGTGACATTGTCGGGGTCGGCGTCAGTGTTGCCAGATTTCCTTGATTTTCAGTTACTTGTTTATCATTTCCACACGCGACCATTGCAATGCAAATGAAACAAAATACAAACAATAATACGCTGAATTTTCTCATGTTTCTCTCCTAATCAATGTAAGAATCTCTTGTTATATTGAGTTCGGTTAATATATTATCCTGCAGTGCTTCCATTATATTGCGTTCGTCATCCGCTTCATGATCATAACCAAACAAATGTAACATACTATGAACAGTTAAAAATGCAAACTCACGAACTTCCGAATGTCCAAATTCCTCTGCTTGTTTCTGAACATGATCATACGATATCATAATATCACCGAGTAACAGTTCACCGGATTCCGGATGAAACACATCTTGTTCCTCTAAAGCATCAAAATCGCCCGGTTTTTCGTACATACACATCGGAAAAGATAAAACATCAGTTGCCCTGTCAATCTGTCTGAATTCAAGATTTGCCTCATGAATTGCCTCATCATTTGTAATCACAACAGAAACTTCTGCTTCATAGGGACATCCTTCACGTTCAATTACATATGTAATAATACGGTTCAGTAATGCATCATAATCAAACGGAATCTTTTTCTCCTGTTCGTTCTCAATATAAATTGTCATTCGGTTTTCCCTTCTTTCAATTCCAGATATCGAATAAACTCTTGTGTAAACTCATTTCGCATCCTATGATATTGTGACATCGATATACCTGCAGAAATAATATGACCTTTCTTCAACTGCAGATTGAAAATGTTTTCTATCACCTTTGATACAGATATTTTTGAATTGTTTTTTTCCATATAATGATGAATTGTTAACACATGATTACTTAACAGGACGATCAGTTCTTCCAAGGACTGGGGTGCCTGTTTGTCAATTTGTCGTCGAATCATTTTATATAAATAATCCGGTAATACCACTTGGGCAGAAGGTGCATCTTTATAGATACGTTCAATATCATGATACAGTGCAGCTGCATATACAAGATCACTGTTCGCACCAAAACTATATGCCATCTTACGTGCAAAATCAGCTGTTTCTAAGGCGCGTAAGAATGCACGGGGCGCATTTTCCTGAAAACGCTTTGCGACTTCACAATCATTCTGAATCAGATATGACAATTCAAAAGGATATCGTGAATAATCAATCTCTACAGCAGGAGCAACCGAAGGTTCTGCCGGAATCTCTTCTTTATGAAATTCTTTCTTCGTTGCTGCATCATACATTTCATCTGTCGCTTCATTGCATATTGCACTCTGTTCCTGTAACATTGAAAGGCGATAAACAATTAAAATTGTCAATGAATTAATAGAAATAATAATTGCCTCGGTAAACAGTAGATTCGCACTAAAAAGCATCATCTTACCGGATACCAGAAGAAGAATTCCCTGCAACAAAAATGAAATAATTGCAGCAACAAAATCTAATCCCTTTTTCTTTTTTCCGTTTGCAAGAATACATACAATTATGAAATACATTACATGTTGTAACTCGATGGTTAGATTGTATCCGCCGCTGACAATCATGAGAACAAACACTGCGCTGACTGCAACCAACGCATACCGCAATCCATAAATCACTGCAATCGGTATGGCAACGAGATACATAAGCGCATATCGATCAACAATCTGATTCGGAAAACAGATTAATAAACTTACAATCAAATAACAGCATGTAATAAATAATGATGAGAATGCCTGTCTCTGCGTTATTTCTGAATTTGTAAGAATCATATAAATTAAGAAAACACAAAACACACCGGATGTAATTGCCGGATAAAGCAATCTACCGCCGATGTTTCCTTCAAATAAATACAATACTAATAATGATGCCGCATAGATAACTGATAATACACCAACTGTTAAATACACGGTTTTTCCGCAATTTGTACTCATCCGTGTTTTGTACTCCTCTTATTCGAAACAGTCTTTTTCTCAGAAGAAGTTCTCTCTGCTTTTTTTTCATACTGTTCATATGCATTGACAATCTTTTGAACTAATGGATGTCTTACAACATCCAGCGATGTCATACGCGCAATCCCAATATCATCAATTTTCTTCAAAACATTTAACGCAATATCAAGACCGGAGGTTTGTCCGGACGGAAGATCTTTCTGTGTCAAGTCACCGGTAATTACGACCTTAGAACCAAAACCGATTCGTGTCAAAAACATCTTCATCTGTGCAGGCGTCGTATTCTGTGCCTCATCCAGAATAATAAATGCATTGTCCAAAGTCCGCCCACGCATGTAAGCCAAAGGTGCCACTTCAATGAGACCTTTTTCCATATTTTTATGGAAACTTTCTGCGCCCATAATCTGAAACAGAGCATCATATAGCGGACGTAAATACGGATCTACTTTGCTCTGTAAATCACCCGGCAGAAAACCGAGTTTTTCTCCGGCTTCAATCGCCGGTCGTGTCAAAATAATTCTGCTCACTTCATCGTTCTTGAAAGCATTAATAGCAGCTGCCATTGCAAGATATGTTTTTCCGGTACCGGCTGGCCCAATACCAAAAACAATCATCTTGTTCCGAATCATATCAACATAATCCTTTTGCCCAATTGTCTTCGGGCGGATCGGTTTGCCGTTTATTGTATGGCAAATCAATTCTTTATCTATCTCGTCAATACGTTCGGTATTTTGTTCTACTGCAAGTGCCAGAATATAATTTACTTTTTGTTCACTGATTTCCTCACCGCGTTGCACACCGGCAGCAAGTTTTTTTAATACATCTTCTGCACCTGCAATCCGCTCAGAGTCCCCAACAATCTTTATTTCATCATCTCTTGCAATGATTGTTACATTGAGAGAACGTTCAATGATTTTTGCAAAAGCATCGAACTGACCAAATACAAGTTTTTGACTTTCTGCAGATAATATCATTCTTCGCTCTGATATACTCATTCCGTTGTAATTCCTTCCACACCTTCTAGTGTAACCTCTTCATTATGCCAAAATGGTCCATCTAAGGTTACCGTCCCCTGCAAACAACAAGCATCATCTGATATCTGCAGTTCAACCTGCTCATCCAATATCTGATATCCCGAAGACAGATATTGTTCCATGGTATCCAAATAACGCTGATAACATATCTGTGTAAGCTGTGCATTACTTCGCCTTGCTTCTTCCTCTATATATTCCATACAAGATATAGTATTATGTGAAATCGGCAAATACAGATTGTCAGATATTTTCCAGGTTACAGATGTAGTTATTATATCATAACTTTTATATGGAATACTAGGGATATACGAAAATATTTTTTTATTCATAATCGCTAAAGAATACCCTTTTCTTTGTTCTCCTGTCAATCTTTTTCGTTTGTATAGTAACGGAATGCTATCTTGGTAGGCTATATCTGATTTTATTGTAATATCACCATCCGCACAGACGATTTCACGCTTTACTACTTCGTCATATTCATTAATGGTTTCTATCACTCCTTCAATCAAAACATCCCCCTTCTGTACGCTATCACCAACCATTACTCTTGGTGTTCCTTTCCTCGTAATGATTTTTGTAACAAGCCCGTTTTGCCCAGCCACAATATGAAATTTACCATCCGATTCTGATGCTTCAACCGGACGAATACTTTCTTTTATCCGTACCATCAGTCGACTGCCGTTCAATTCAACCGACGCCCATGATATATCCCGGAACTCTTTACGCAATTCTGCCTCGATTCCGGAGCAATCAATCTCTCTCGTACGGCTACCAAATCCCACACTGTTTTTCTCCAGAAAAACCAGCAATTGTTCGTCCGTATGCAAGTGATTGCCGTCAAATTCCACTTTCCATAAAAACTGTGAAAGAATATATACCAACATTAGAAAACACAACATTCCAAGGTATAAGCCGGTATGCCGTAATAATCTTCGATATATATAATATCCTCCACACTTTTTGTGAATCTTCGGATATGAAGATGTTTTTCGTGCAAGTGGTAGCAATAAACGATAATCATTTTTGCTTATCCGAAAACAACATCTTTCGTCTTTTATCTGAAAGTAAAACGCTGAAATGTTCTGGGCACGCAGTATATTAATAAAACGTTCTGCATTCTCCGTAGGTATAGAAGCATGAACATAGCCTTTCATCCAGAATATAAATTTATTCATATCTACGTCAACCTTTCCTACGAAAACTCTATGCTTTTAAAGACCCCGTCAACTCTCATTTCATCTTTTGTATAATATTGAATTTTCAAATCGTTCCCACAAATGTTTACATAATATAGTTTTGTTTGTATGCGGATCAGTGTATCTGTATATTCTAAAACTTTTTTATAGTTTTCCAACAGCAGGGAATTGCGACCATGTATACTCAATACCGGTGCGCCGGAAAGAATCTCTTGCGGAAGGGATAAGGTTTCGGATATTGCTTCCAGATAAGACAAACGCTCGGACACTCGTCTGCGTTGTTCGGATTTTTCCTGTTTACTGATTAGTTTTCGTTTTTCTTTTATGTTCTTGCCATGCGTGGTTACCCGTCCTCGCATTTCACTTCTCCTTAACTGTCTACATTAATTACCCATACAAAACACTATATGCTTACAGTAAGGCTCTCATACAAAAAAAGTACCGCCAACCTATGTTGACGGTACTTAAGATACAACATTATTTCTTGATGATAATCTCTTTTACCTTTGCAGCCTTACCGGTTCTCTCACGCAGGTAGTTCAACTTCGCACGTCTTACCTTACCGCGACGGATAACTTCGATCTTCTCGATTGACGGGGAATGTACCGGCCAGGTCTTCTCAACACCAACACCGTTGGAGTTCTTACGTACAGTGAAAGTCTCACGTACGCCACCGTTCTGACGCTTCAGTACGATACCTTCAAATGCCTGAATTCTCTCCTTGTTACCCTCTTTAACCTTAGCATATACCTTAACGGTATCGCCTACGTTAAACTCTGCGATTTCGCTCTTCAGCTGTGCATTCTCAATGCTCTTGATAATGTCGTTCATCTTAAATCCTCCTTATATTCAGATGTTCTTACTACCTTCTGATAATTTTGGTTTGTACAACACAGTTGTAACCGGTACAGAGGAACATCAATCTCACAAATTGGTATTATATCATGCCTATTTCAAGTCTGCAAGCATTTTCTTTTCTTTTTCAGTCAAATTCGCCTTTTCTAATAAGTCCGGACGATTTTTCGCGGTACGAAGTACCGATTGTTCCCGTCTCCACTTTTCAATATTGGCATGATGACCGGACAACAGAACTTCCGGCACCTTCTCGCCCATGAATTCCTCCGGTCTGGTATACTGCGGATACTCCAACAGATTATCTTGAAATGTCTCAAATTCGGCTGAAGTCTCGTTGTTCAACACACCCGGAACCAGACGTGAAATACTGTCAATCAGAATCATCGCCGGAAGTTCGCCTCCCGTCAGAACATAGTCCCCGATAGAGATATAATCCGTAACAATCCGCTGTAACACACGCTCATCAATTCCTTCGTAGTGTCCGCATAATAGAATAATGTCACCTTCTTTAGACAATTCTTCTGATATCTCCTGTTTAAACAGGCGTCCTTGCGGTGTCAGATAAACAACCCGTGGATTCTTCAGTTGATAGGTCTCCAATATGTATTCATAACAACGATAAACCGGGGGTGCTGCCATCAGCATACCGGCACCGCCACCATAGGTATAATCATCTACCCGGTTGTGTTTGTTTCCGGAAAACAGACGAATATCAATCAATTCCACATGAATATGCCCCGCCTCAATGGCGCGTTTCATAATACTGGATTGCAGAACTGCCTGAAACTGTTCCGGAAATAATGTCATTACATAAAAGTTCATATGATATATCTCTTTTCGAAAAATATACTACAGTAAACCCGGCATAAGGTGTACTTTTACAATGCCTGCACTTACATCTACATCTAGTACACACTCTTTGATTACCGGAAGTAACACTTCTTTCCCATCTTTCATCTTAACTACATAAACATCATTCGCACCGGTCTGTAATACATCCGTAAGCGTACCTAACTCTTCTTCTGTATCTGTAATCACCTTGGCTCCGATGATATCACAGATATAATACTCATCTTCCTCCAAAGGCAATGCATGTTCACGATCCACGTAAAGTTCTTTACTGCGGTATTTCTCAGCTTCATTCCTGTCCGGAATCTGCTTTACTTTCAAAATTACCATATTCTTAAAGTACTTTACAGACTCAATATCAAGAGATATATAAGTTTTTCCGTTATAGAGCCACACTGACTCCAGTTCTTCAAAACGTTCCGGTTCATCCGTAGTCGGAAAGACCTTTACCTCTCCTCTAACACCATGCGGTGCAGTAATCACACCGATTCTTAAATAATCATTAATCATTCTTATCCATTCTGAAGCATACTGTTTGCGATGCTTCTGCGCTGTGAAAAACATAGGGAGTATCCAACGGATACTCCCCCGATTCCGTATTCATGTTACGGTTCATCATTTACAATCTCAACCACAACCTTCTTGTCATCCTTTGTTGCAGCAGCCTTCACAAGTGTACGGATGGATTTTGCAATACGACCCTGTTTGCCGATTACCTTACCCATATCCTCCGGTGCAACTCTGAGTTCAACAACGATTGTTTTCTCGGTTTCCGTTTCCGTGACAACTACTTCATCCGGATGATCAACGAGTGCCATGGCAATGACTTGTATCAACTCTTTCATACTGGTCTCCTTGCCATGCAGCACATTGCTGCAATCCCATTGAATTATTTCACGATACCGGCATTCTTAAACAGTCTGCTGACGGTTTCAGTCGGCTGAGCTCCGTTTGCAAGCCACTGCTTAGCAGCTTCTTCGTCGATGCGTACTGCACTCGGCTCCTGGTTCGGATCATAAGTACCGATCTCCGCGATGAAACGACCATCTCTCGGGGATCTTGCATCTGCAACGATAATACGATAGAACGGTACCTTCTTCTGACCCATTCTCTTTAATCTGATCTTTACTGCCATGTTACTTCACCTCCTTGAAAATTTGCCTTACTTTATGTCAAGTATGTCGTTGGTTCGATTAAAACGGAAATTTCATTCCACCGAAACCACCGAAGCCTTTACGCTTCTTGCCGGACATCATACCTGCCATCTGTTTCATCATTTTTTTGGACTGCTCATACTGTTTCATAACCCGGTTCACTTCCGCAATCTCAACACCGGCGCCCCGTGCAATTCGGTTCTTTCTGGACGGGTTGATAATGTCGGGATTGGAACGTTCTTTTTTGGTCATGGAGTGTATGATTGCCTCCACACGTTTCATGGAATCTTCTGTACTATCAAGATCCACACCCTTAAGCTGTGCGCCCATGCCCGGCATCATCTGTAAAATCTGACCGATGCCACCCATCTTACGCATCTGCTGTATCTGTTCCAGATAATCATCGAAGTCGAACTCAGCCTTTTTCATCTTTTTGGTAAGTTCTCTTGCTTTTTCTTCGTCGATTTCCTGTTCTGCTTTTTCAATCAGAGATAAGATATCTCCCATACCAAGGATACGGGATGCCATACGATCCGGATAAAACTGTTCCAAATCCGAAAGTTTCTCACCCATACCCGCAAACAAAATCGGCTTTCCGGTGACTGCGCGGATGGATAATGCCGCACCACCCCTGGTATCACCATCAAGTTTGGTAAGAATCACACCGGTGATATCGAGCTTTTCATTAAAACTTTCCGCTACATTCACCGCATCCTGACCAGTCATTGCATCTACTGTTAAAAGAATGTGATGCACATCCACCGCTTCCCGGATCTCAACCAGTTCTCCCATCATATCTTCATCGATATGAAGACGACCTGCGGTATCAATAATAACAAGGTTATTTCCATTACTCTGTGCATGTTGTAATGCTGCCTTTACAATGTTCACCGGTTTGTGTCCGGTTCCCATGGCAAAGACCGGAACTCCTGCCTTCTCACCATTCACCTTCAACTGCTCAATTGCAGCCGGACGGTAGATATCGCAGGCAACCAAAAGCGGCTTTCTTCCCTTTGCCTTAAACTTTGCGGCCAGCTTTGCAGAAGCTGTCGTCTTACCTGCACCCTGAAGACCTACCATCATAAGTACGGTAGTCTCATTTGCCGGTCTCAACTCTATCTCTGTCGTCGAACTACCCATCAGGGAAATCAGTTCTTCGTTAACAATCTTTACTACCATCTGGCCGGGCGTCAGGCTGTTCATAACCTCAACTCCGACCGCACGCTCCTGTACATCTGCAACAAACTTCTTAACAACTTTGAAGTTAACGTCTGCCTCAAGAAGCGCCATCTTTACTTCCTTCAGCGCTGCCTTAACATCAGCTTCCGAAAGTTTTCCTTTGCCTTTCAAATGCTTAAATATATTCTGAAGTTTGTCTGATAAACTATCAAATGCCATTCTATTACTCCTGAATGTTACAGCTTTTCCATCAGTCCAACAATAACAGCCTCAATTCGGTCCGCTAATTGTCCTCGTTCCGTATCGTCTGATGCTTTCCGTATCTGTTCTACCAATTCCTGAATCAGCTGTGCGTCTGTCTTAATTGACTCAAATCTGGTCTTCAACCCTAACTTTTTCTCGTAATCCCGTAACTTTACGGAACAACGCTTTATGATGTCATGAACACCTTGTCTGCTGATGCCTGCATCCTGTGCAATCTCACCGAGTGACAAATCATTCATGATATACTCACCGAATATCTCCTTCTTATGCTCGCCCAGAAGTTCACTGTAAAAATCATAAAGAATAGAAAGTTCTACGATATCTTGTAATGCTTTATCTGTATCTTCGACTTTTTTCATGAGCAAATTCTCATTCATAAGAAGTACCACCTGTAAAGTTTTTTTCTTTACACGTGGTACTATACGTCAAATTGTTTTATTTGTCAAGCACATTTCCTACAATTTATCAAAGAAATTATTGAATTTTTCCTTCCGTGAATACATAAGATGCCACCGCAACGGCAACTGTAATATTTAAAGAATCTACTTCAGATGACTGCGGAATCAGTACCGAAGTTCCAAACTTATGAAACTTCTCATCTAATCCGGTTGCTTCATTACCAAAAATCAAACTAAACGGCTTCTCACCCTGATAGATGCCCGGCACCAAAGTCTTATCCGCATCCAACATAAACGGAAAGAATTCATGACCCGAATACTTAGCTGCATAAGTTTCAAAACAGTCAAAATAAGCAAAATTCATATGGAACAAAGCTCCCATAGATGCACGGACCACCTTCGGATTATAAATATCCGCCGCCGGTTCAATCAGCGCTATATCGTGAATACCAAATCCGATTGCGGTACGAATGATCGTTCCCAGATTCCCCATATTGCTCGGGTTCACCAACACAATATGCGATGCCGTCTTACTCAATTCTTTTTCAAACTTTCGAAAAACACCGATAATATAAACATTTTCCTTATCACTCAGCCGCTCAATCTGTTTTTTGCTTTCCACCAAAGGAATCCGATATTGGTCACACAACTCAGAAATGATTGCTCTGTCTTCAAGCTCCGGTGAAATAATGACCTGACATACCTGTTCCGGTGTATTCTTAATCAGTTCAATCGTCGGAAATGCTCCAAGTGTATAGGAATAATCAAATGATTTTTTATATGGTTTAATTTGTTCCATTACAAACTTTACCTCACTAAATACGAATCATCTATAATTTTCCGATAAAATTTATGTTTTGTCAACAGATATGCCATTGGAAACCATTATCTTTTTCTTGTGTTTTATTTCATAATATTTTATAATAAAAACCGTAAATGAAAGCGTTTTCATTTTGGAGGAAAGATGAATATTTATGATGTATCGGCAAAAGCCGGAGTTTCGATTGCCACAGTCTCACGAGTCATAAACGGCAATCCAAATGTTAGTGAAAAAACAAGAAACAAAGTTTTGACTGTTATGGATGAACTTGGATATACACCAAACGCTTTTGCAAGAGGGCTCGGACTGAATACTATGAAAACGATTGGTATTCTGTGTCTGGATTCTTCTGACCCATTTCTGGCAAATGCGGTATTTCATTTAGAACAGAACTTGAAATCATACAATTATGATACCCTTCTTTGTTGTACCGGTTATGAACTTGAGACCAAACAAAAGTATCTCAATCTTCTGCTCTCAAAACGTGTCGATGCCATCATCCTTGTTGGATCAAGTTTTCTTGAACCGGTTCAACAAGACAACGCCTATCTTCTGGAAGCAGCAGATATTGTTCCACTTGTTATTTTATATGGATATATTAAGCATCCAAATATCTACTGCACCTTATGTGACGACTACCAAACAATATTTAATCTCACGACACGAATCCTTAATAGCGGAAGAAAAAGAATCCTCTATCTGTTTCATTCAAAATCATATTGTGGTCTTCTTCGTTTGAATGGATATAAGGATGCGATTACTGCAAACAAAACCGTTCCGGATGAATCATTGATTTTTCAATGTCCAAATCAACTCCCGGACACCAAAGATGCACTGATTAAAGCATACAATAACGGTCTGAAGTTCGATGCTGTGATTGCTGCGGAAGATATCTACGCCGTTGCCGCAATCAAATTTGCCAAAACAGTCGGTCTGACAATACCAAACGACCTGATTATTACCGGTTTCAACAATTCTATTCTTTCGACCTGTTGTGAACCGGAGCTTACAACAATTGATAATCACATTGAAACAGTCTGCCTTACCGCAATCAATACACTAATGAAAGTATTTTCTGGTGAAGAAGCATCAAATAAAATAGCGATTGAAAATGATATTATTATCCGTAATACAACAGATTTTTAGTTATGAATATTTCTTATGAAAGGATTAATCTTGCCATGCAGCCATTCATGAATGAGAACTTTTTGTTACAAACCGAAACAGCCAAACGGCTTTATCACGACTACGCTTCACAGGTTCCTGTCATTGACTACCACTGTCACATCAACCCGAAGGAAATCGCTGAGGACAAGCATTTCCGTTCCATTACCGAACTGTGGCTTGGCGGCGATCATTACAAATGGCGTCAGATGCGTTCCAACGGCATCGAAGAAAAATACATTACCGGTGATGCGGATGACCGCGAGAAATTCCGTGCCTGGGCTAAGACCTTACAAAAAGCAATCGGCAATCCGCTTTACCACTGGAGCCATTTGGAATTACAGCGTTACTTTGATATCTACGAACCTTTAACCGAAAAAAACTGTGACGAAATTTTCGACCGTTGCAATGAGATTCTCTCCCGCCCGGATATGAGTGCACGTAACATCATTCTTCGTTCTAATGTTACTACTGTCTGCACAACGGATGACCCAATCGATTCACTCGAATGGCATCGTGCCATCAAAGCTGACGACAGTTTCCCGGTACAGGTACTTCCTGCTTGGAGGCCGGATAAGGCAATGTATATTGAAAAACCGGACTATACGGATTATCTTAAAAAACTTGAAGAAGTATCCGGCGTTACCATTGACAGCTTTGCAACACTCAGACAAGCACTTATCAACCGTATGGAATTCTTCAACGACAATGGTTGTAGCGTATCCGATCACGGATTACCGTTTGTTATGTACCGTCCTGCCCCCGAGGAAGAAATTGAAAAATACTTTAAGAAGCGCCTGAATGGTGAAACATTATCTCCGGATGAAGAATTCAAATTTAAGACAGCTTTCATGCTCTTTGTCGGCAAAGAGTATCACAGACTCGGCTGGGTAATGCAGCTGCATTACGGTGTAAAGCGTGACAACAATGTGCGTCTCTTCAACCAGCTCGGACCGGATACCGGATTTGACTGCATTAACAGCTCAGCTCCGGCTGCGGAACTCGCTGACTTCCTCAATGCATTAAACCTTACCGATGAACTTCCGAAAACGATTCTATATTCCCTGAATCCAATTGATAATGCTGCCATTGGAACTATCATCGGCTGCTTCCAAGATTCTACTGCCATTGGCAAAATCCAGCAGGGATCTGCATGGTGGTTCAATGATCACAAGACCGGTATGACAGAGCAAATGACTTCTCTTGCAAACTTAGGATTACTTGCAAACTTTGTCGGTATGTTGACCGACTCACGAAGTTTCATCTCTTATACCAGACATGAGTATTTCCGCCGTATCTTATGTAACCTAATCGGTACCTGGGTGGAAAACGGTGAGTATCCGGAAGACTTCGATATGCTCGGACAGATGGTACAGGACATCTCCTATTATAACTGCAAACGTTACTTCAACTTTTAATATTTCATTCAAAAAGCGGTCACCTGGTGGTGGCCGCTTTTTATAAACATTACTTAGAACAATCCATCAATATTTCCATCTGCATCTACATCGATATTCTCTGCTGCAGGAACCTTCGGAAGACCCGGCATGGTCATGATCGTACCGGTAATTGCTACGACAAATCCGGCTCCGGCAGATACATACACTTCACGGATATTTACCGTAAATCCGCTCGGACGTCCAAGTTTCGTCGGATCATCTGACAAGGAATACTGGTTCTTTGCCATACATACCGGCATGTTGCCGAATCCAAGCTTCTCAAGCTCTGCAATCGTCTTCTCCGCTTCCTTATCATACGTAACGCCATCTGCACCGTAGATTTCTCTAGCGATGGTCTCAATCTTATCTTTCAGACTCAGTTCGTCTTCATACAAACACTTGAAGTTACTTTCTTCTTCCACGGCTTCAAGAACTTCCTTTGCAAGTTCAATACCGCCTTCGCCGCCTTTTGCCCATACTTCTGCAAGTGCAAAACGACAATTCAGTTCACGACAGTGATTCTCAAGGAATGCAATCTCCGCATCGGTGTCTTCTGTTCTGCGGTTAATCGCTACAACAATCGGAAGATTATACTTTTTGATGTTCTCAATGTGCTTATCAAGGTTCACGATACCCTTTTCCAGGGCTTCCAGATTCTCGCCAAGGAGTTCTGTCTTCGATACGCCGCCATTGTACTTAAGTGCACGGATGGTAGCGGTGATTACCACTGCCGAAGGCTTCAGGTCAGCCATACGACACTTGATATCAAGGAACTTCTCTGCACCAAGGTCTGCACCAAATCCGGCTTCCGTTACTACAATATCAGCCAGCTTCAATGCCGTCTTTGTTGCCCGGACACTGTTACATCCATGTGCAATATTTGCGAAAGGACCTCCATGAATAATCGCCGGTGTATGCTCAATGGTTTGAATCAGGTTCGGTTGTAATGCGTCTTTCAGAAGAGCTGCCATTGCACCAACTGCATTAAGTTGTCCTGCCGTTACCGGAGCCCCGGTGTAATCATATGCAACGATAATTCTGCTAAGACGAGCCTTCAAATCCTCCATGTTGTCTGCAAGACATAGGATTGCCATAATCTCAGAAGCAACCGTAATAATAAAATGGTCTTCTCTGGTAACACCATCCGCCTTACGACCAAGACCAACTACAATATTACGAAGTACACGGTCATTCATATCAACGCAACGTTTCCATACAATACGCTTAATATCAATATTCAACGCATTACCCTGCTGAATGTGGTTGTCTAACATCGCAGCAAGTAGATTGTTTGCTGATGTAATCGCATGAAAATCACCGGTAAAATGCAGGTTCAGGTCTTCCATCGGAACCACCTGCGCGTATCCACCGCCGGCTGCACCACCTTTCAGACCAAAACATGGTCCGAGAGACGGCTCACGAAGTGCAATAACCGATTTCTTATTCAACTTACCAAGTGCTTCACCCAGACCTACCGTAATCGTAGTCTTGCCTTCACCCATTGGTGTTGGGTTAATCGCAGTAACTAATACGAGCTTGCCATCCTTGTTATCCTTCACACGTTCCCAAAGTTCGTCAGAAAGCTTCGCTTTGTACTTACCATAATACTCAAGTTCTTCTTCCATAATGCCCAGCTTCTCGGCAACCAGACGAATGTGTTCCGGCTTTGTTTCTCTTGCGATTTGAATATCCGTTTTCATGTGTCGTAATCCCCTTTATCTTTTTGATATATAACTCAAATATTCTCTTACAATATCAATGTCAGAACAATGATATAACATTCTGGCACCAACAACATCTTCAATCTCATTAAACACAAGATTTCCGTCATCGTCAAGGATAAAATCTATCCCAACCATATCAAAATCAAATAAGCTAATAATCTTTTTTACTAATTTGTGTTCATTTTCTTTCAAAGTGTACAATGAAACACTGCCACCCAATGAAAAATTAGCACGGAAGCCCTCATTCGACTCCCGTAGAACAGATGCAAGAATCCTTTGTCCGATAACATATACGCGCAAATCACTGTTCTTGTTTCCAATTCTTTTCTGTGCAACCATATCGGAACGTCCCATGATACGAAGTACAGCTTCTGCATTCCCATCATACAGACAAACCTGTGCGCCACCGTGCCCGTCAACTGCCTTTAAAACAGTTCCAACCGGACAGTTTTCCAAAAATCCGGCAATCTCCTGATTTGCCACAAATAAAGTATCCGGCATCGGTATCCCCTGTCCGGACAGATACCGGTAGCACTCTGCTTTATCGTTACATATTCTTGATACTTGATAATTGTTCAAACACGAAATTCCCAGCAGTTCTAACTGTTTGTTCAGTGACGGGAGTATCGTACGTACAATTGCAAAGTCCGGCAATTCTATGATGCCTGCAAAATACAGTTTTCCATCTTTTACCCCATACTGTAAATCTTCTACATATACGAGTTCACATTCCATTCCATATTCCGGTGCATACCGTTGATACATCTCAATATATGCTTTGTTCCGGACCGCATCTTCTTTTCTATAGATCAGCCAAAAACGCTTCACATTTTACCTCGCAAACTGTCATACTATTTTTGTAACACCCGATCACGCATTTGTTCACGAACATAACAGATAATCTTATCCGCAACATTGATACCGGTACAATCAAAAATGGTTTTAAAGTGTGCATTGGAATTCACTTCACAGAGCACCGGGCGCTCATCCGGTCCGAACAGAAGGTCAACCCCTGCAAAATCCAAACCAAGTTCTTTTGTTGCCTGAATTGCCATATCACACTGTTCTTTTGTCGGTGTATATTTCTGCATCTTACCACCAATCGTTACATTGGCACGAAAATCACCATTTATTGAGTAACGGAGCATCGAAGCAACGACCTCATTACCGACTACCTGTAGTCTGATGTCCGTCCCCTGAAACTCAGACAGAAATTCTTGAAAGATTACAGGCTTTGGTGATATTTCCTGTAACTTTAATACCATCTCTTCATGATTCTGTACCAGATATACCTGCATACCGAACGAACCAAATGCTTCTTTTACTACCATAGGATAGCTAAGTTCTGCTTCAACCTGATCAAGAAACTCAAAACTATTATATCCAATATTGTCATAGGTAAACGGTGCAATGACCGTCTTCGGCATCGGAATTCCACTGTTTTGTAACGACAGATAGGTAAGTCTTTTATCATCACAGAGCGCAATGGATCTTGATGAATTGAACACCGGAATCCCAAGGCTCTCCAAATATTGTGCCAGAAGAATATCCTTATCCCAGAACAGGACAAAATCCGGTTTTTCTTCCGGAAGCGGTGCTCCAATCATTACCTCTGAATTGGTAAAAACATTCAAGCGGATTCCACGCATACCGGCTGCCACCAGAAGATAATGTGTAAGTTCAGAAAACTTACTGGTATTCAAGAATTCATTAATAATAATCCATGCCCGGAATTCCTGTTTTGCATCCATCTGTTCCATTACCTGTTGTGTGTGTGCATCATACATTTTCATCGACATACTGCTCAAATTGCTCCTTACTCATCAGAATACGTCTGGGCTTGGTTCCATCTTCTTCACTCACTACACCTGCATCGGCCAACTGTTCCATCAGCCGTGCTGCACGGTTAAAACCAATACGGTATACACGTTGCAACATACCGATTGATGCCTTGTCCTTTTCAATGATGAAGCGACCTGCCTCTACAAAATATTCATCTCTTCCATTTACGGCACCTGCTGTCTCAGCAGATGCACCACCGGTTGTTGTAGTCTGAACACTGTTTATATGACTGGTTACCTCTTCATTGTACTGTGCTTCTGTATTCTTCTCTTTAATAAATCGTACTACAGATTCTACCTCTTCATCCGATACATACGCACCCTGTACACGAATCGGCTTCGGATAACCGGAAGGGAAAAACAACATATCACCCTTTCCGAGCAGTTTCTCTGCACCGGAGCCATCCAAAATGGTACGGGAATCCACCTGGGAAGTAACTGCAAATGCAATACGAGAAGGCATATTTGCCTTAATCAGACCAGTAATAACATTGACGGACGGACGCTGCGTCGCAATAATCAAATGCATTCCTGCAGCACGTGCCAACTGCGACAGACGGATAATCGCATCTTCTACCTCACCCGGTGCAACCATCATAAGATCAGCAAGCTCGTCCACCACAATAACAATCTTCGGCAGCTTCTGATAAGTCGGGTCACTTCGGTACGGTTCTTCTTCCATCTTCTGATTATAACCCTTTAAGTCTCGTACATGGAGCTCCGCAAACTTATTATATCGGTTTGTCATCTCCATTACTGCCCAATTCAGCGACGCAGCAGCCTTCTTAGGGTCAGTTACAACCGGAATCAAAAGATGCGGAATACCATTATATACACTCAATTCCACAACCTTCGGATCAATCATGATCATTCGCACATCATTCGGATTGTACTTATACAGGATACTCATAATAAGCGTATTGATACAAACCGACTTACCGGAACCGGTAGCACCTGCAATTAATAAGTGCGGCATCTTTGCAATATCGGATACAATATTGTGACCGGTAATATCCTTACCGACTGCAAAGACTACACCATAATCCTTATCCGTATATTCTCTACACTCAAATAAATCACGAATTAATACAGCGGAATTCTCTTTATTCGGTACCTCAATACCAATCGCAGCTTTACCGGGAATTGGTGCTTCAATACGAATATCTGCCGCTGCAAGATTCAGTTTTATATCATTCTCAAGCTTTGTAATACTACTAACTTTAACGCCCTGTTCCGGCTGCAGTTCATATCTTGTAACTGCCGGACCACAGCTTACATTCAAGAGCTTAACATGAACACCAAAGCTGTTCAGTGTACGCTGAAGCAAATCCGCATTTCGTTCAATTTCACTTCGGGAATTTCCATTTCCGGCGGCTGACTTCGGACGAGATAGCAGGTTCAAAGGCGGGAAGATATACTTTTTAATCTGCTCTTCCATTGCTGTACTCATCGCCGAAAGTTGTGCGGCTTCTTCCTGCGGGCTCAACTTTTCTTTTGTTGTTGTTTCGCTCTTTCCAACCTTTGGAGCAACGGGCGACTCTGTTACTTCAGGAGCAGCTTCTGCTGCAATTGCAGGCTCGTCGAAAAATTCATTGTTTTCTTCCGGCAACTTTTGTTCAAAGCGGAATTCTTCAAATTCTTTTGCGCGGATTTCACCTAAAGTGTGTCCTTTTCCTGCAAATTTTCGTTCCAGTTCTGTCAGATAACTTTCTTCCTGTACCGGCTTTTGTTTCTTGCCGGAAGAAGTCTTAAGTTCCACTTCTTCCATTTCAATCTGATGGTATCCGGTCCCTTGATTATCAGTAACAGATGCTTCCGGCACTGATCCGTTGATGCCGGACTTTTCACGTAACACATCTAAAAAACTGTGCTTGGGTTCGACTTCCGGTTGTGTCACTTGAATTCTGCCCTTACTGTCAGCATTGTGAATTCCTTGTGGCACAACATCAACCATTTGCATTCTGCGCGTATTTTCATTTTGTTGATATGTTTCTTCCTCACGCATCCGTTCATATTCTTCCACACGGATACGATGCATTTCCTTCTTGCGTTGCCAAGACTCTGCGCTACGTTTGCGAATCAAGCGAAACAATGCTTTTCCGGTAAGTAACAACAAAAATACAATCATCAAAGCTGCTATAATAACAGCCGTTCCTACCGTACCGAAAAGTTTGGATAAAGGAACCGCAATCACAGCACCGAAAATTCCGCCGCCACATTTGTTTGCGGAACAATATGTATAATAATCTAATAACTTTCTGCTCTCATCAATTCCATAAATCAATTGAACCAAACCGGTCAACAAAAATACAAACGCAACTCCGGAAAGAAGCTTCTGTTTTGCAATCCGATTACTCCGATTCGAAAGATAAAAGCCAACAAAGAAAAATAAAACTACCGGGAAAACATAGGTAAATACACCCATCAGTCCAAACATCAGCTGATTGATAAAACGTCCGACTGTGCCACAAAGATTAAAATAACTAAGAACCAGAAGGACACAAACAAGTGCAGTAATTGTCATCGTTATTTCGATACGAACCGGTTCTTCCAACACACTTCTTACCTGTGTCGTACGTTCAGCTTTCACTTTCCCGGAAACCACTTTTTGTTTCTTCGCTTTTTCCGTCGAATTACTTCCCGTTTTCTTTTTCGTATTGCCTTTTGAACTTTGGGTAGCCATGCTTCCTCCTATCCTACAAACTCAACAAAAAATGTAACAATAACACAATACATCCAAGACCGATACGATACCAGCCGAATACCACAAAATTATGCTTTTTGATATAGCCAATTAAAAACTTAATCGCAATCATTGACGTAGCAAATGCAGTCACCATACCCAATACCAGTGCTAATATTTCATTCACCGTAAACATGGAACCATCCAATATGTACTTTATGATCTTTAACAAAGATGCACCGAACATAACCGGAATCCCCAAATAAAATGTAAATTCCGCAGCTGCAACTCTGGATGTTCCAACCAGCATTCCGCCAATAATGGTTGCACCGGAACGTGAAGTTCCGGGCACCAACGACAACAACTGGAACAGTCCGATGAGGATTGCGGTCTTATAAGTAATTGCGTTGGTATCAGCATACCTTGCATTCGATCCAAGATCTTTTTTCTCAATTAAGATAAACAAAACACCATAGAAGATTAAAGCAATTGCGGTTACTACTGCAGTCATCAATACCGCATCAATAGCATCTTCAAACAGAACACCGATAATACCAAGTGGAATACACGCAATCACGATTTTCATCCAAAGAGATATCTTCTCTTTATCCAGACCAAACTTTCCATTCTGTTTTGTGAATGGCCATATTTTTTTGAAATATATAACAACTACTGCCATGATTGCACCAAGCTGAATTACAACATTAAACATGTCCATAAATTCCGGACTCAGTTCATCAAAGCTAACAAACTCCTGAAAAATCAGCATATGACCAGTACTGCTGATTGGAAGCCACTCTGTAATACCCTCAATGATACCGATTGCAATAATTTTCAGTATTTCAAAAAAACCCATAACCATCTTGCCTTTCAAACTCTAATTTATTCCGTATCTTCCATCATTGTCTTTAATCTTCGAACAGCGTCGGACACACCGCCAATTGCATCAATCAAACCGCATTTTACGGTATCTTCGCCATCCAGTATTGTACCCACATCCTTTGCCATCTGGCTCGTATCCAACATATATGCCTTTAATGACTCATAAGTGATATGAGAATGCTCCGTAACAAAGCGAAGAATCCGTTCCTGTATCCGTTCAAAGTACACATATGTCTGTGTGACCCCAATCATCATTCCGGACATTCTGACCGGGTGAATCATCATATTGGCACTCGGAACAATAAAACTATAATCTGTTGACACAGCCAAAGGAACACCAATGGAATGACTGCCGCCCAGTACCAAAGATACTGTTGGCTTGCTTAAAGATGCAATCATTTCAGCCAATGCCAGGCCGGCTTCTACATCTCCTCCGGCAGTATGAATCAGAAATAGTACCCCACCGGTTGTATTATCATTTTCGATTTCTGCCAATTGTGGCAGCAGATGTTCATACTTTGTCGCTTTACTGGTCTTTGGAAGACACTCATGTCCTTCAATCTCGCCGATAATACTGATCAAACGAATCTTTTTTCCGTTTTCATTCTCAAGCTCTGCCTGACCAAATTCACAAATACGTTCATCATGCAATTCCTGTTTTTCACTGTCGAATTCTTCTCTTGTCCTATTCATTCTGCATAATCCCCCATTCCGTGAAACATTTCCGTCCACACGAAATTGAGTGTCTCCATAAAGGAAAAATCTTATGCAGTACAATTATCTTCCGTACAGTTTTGTCAATCTGCGAATTTCAGTTGCAAGTTTTTCTGTAAACGCTCCTTTTGATACACGCCACTTCCAGTTTGAACCGACTGTGGATGGATGGTTAATCCGCGCCTCATTACCAAGTCCCAAATAATCCTGCAACGGAATCACACATAGCTTTGCACAACTTGCCATGCACGCCCTCACAAAACGGATACAGAAACGTTCTTTGTCCTGCTCGGAATATCCGAGATAGTCATTCACAAAGTTTCTCTCACGCTCACTGATATTGGCATACCAGCCTTCGGAAGTCTCATTATCATGAGTTCCGCTGTATACAACACAATTTTCCTTATAATTGTGCGGAAGATATACACTTTCTTCTGTCTCATCAAAAGCAAATTGTAACACCTTCATACCCGGATATCCGGTCGCATCCAAGAGTTCATACACCGACGGAGTTAAGAAACCAAGATCTTCTGCAATAATATCAAGCTCTCCAAGTACTTCCTTTAAGCGATTGAACAGCTTCAATCCCGGACCATCTTCATAATGACCAAATTCTGCGGTTTCATCCGCTGCCGGAATCGAATAATATGCATCAAATGCCCGGAAATGGTCGATCCGTACAACATCATACAAGTCAAAGCAATGACGGATTCTCTGAATCCACCATGCATATTCTGTCTCCTCATGATAGTCCCAATCATATAATGGATTACCCCACAACTGTCCAGTAGCACTAAATGCATCCGGCGGACAGCCTGCAACAGCCTTGGGTCTGCCATCTTCGTCAAACTGGAACAATTGTGGACCGCACCATGTATCTGCACTATCCTTTGCTACATAAATCGGAACATCACCGATAATCCGAATACCGTTCTCATTCGCATAAGTTTTTAATTTCATCCACTGTTCTAAAAACTTATACTGCTGAAAACGGAAGAAATTCATCTCATCCGCCAACTGATCTTTTAGTTTTGCCAGCGCATTTCCATCACGTGTACGGATATCATCCTGCCAATCCATCCAGGAAGATGCATCAATTGAAGTCTTAATCGCCATAAAAAGACAATAATCTTCGAGCCAATGACTCTGCTCTTTACAGAATACATCAAATTCCCGAGGTATATCTTTCAGGAAACGATCATATGCCAATCGAAGCAAAGCAAATCGACCATTATATATTTTGTCGTATTCCACATAATTAATATGTGAAATAAAATCAAACTGATCACATTCTTCTTTCGTCAGCAATCCTTCTTCAATCAATGTACTGGGATCAATAAAGTATGGGTTACCTGCAAACGTTGAAAATGACTGATACGGAGAATCGCCGTAACCGGTCGGTCCGAGCGGCAATATCTGCCAATATTTCTGTCCGGCTTCCACCAGACGGTCTACAAACTCATATGCGTCTTTTGAAAAACAACCGATTCCATATGCTGATGGCAAGGAAGAAATCGGCAATAATATACCACTTGCTCTTTCCATAATAGTTTCATCCATTTCTATAATCAGTATTTCAATATCAAATTTTGTAACCTTATGTAGTATAAATGCACATAAAAACTTCAATATATAGTATCACATAGATTGCACACAAATTCAAGTCTAATGTCCATTAAAAGATGATTAAAACTCAGGATTCTAACAAGGAATCAATACGTTTTGCTTCCTTGTTTGCCAACTTGCCAACAATACAAAGACTTGCATTTTCAATTGTAAGATATTTTTCAGCAAATGCCCGAACTTCCTGTGCTGTTACCGACAAAATCCCCTGAATCATCTCCTCTACCGGAATCAGTTTGTCAAAATACAGTAGGTCTTTTGCATTCTTACTCATCTTCGACTTAACACTCTCGGAACGCATAATCAAATCAATCTTAATTTGATTCTTATACACGTCTAATACATCTTCAGTAAATTCTTCCTGTTTTACTTTCTCAATCAATGATACTACTGATTCTACCACTCGTGCAGCCTGTCTTGGATTCACAGTAATATCCACATGGTAAAGACCGGACTTCAGATAATTGTTCTGATATGAATACACAGAATATGCGAGTCCTTGTTCTTCACGAATATTCTGGAACAACAATGAATTATCACTACCGCCAAATGCCGCATTGAATACCCCTGCAATATATCGTTCACGACTCAGTGCATTGATTGCTTCAAATGCCATATTCACATGTAATTGTTCAATCTTTTTATCAATCTCGAGTGTTGTAGCGTGATATACCGGTGTCGTCAGTTCATTGTCATGTCGCTCACCTTCCGGGATTCTATGAAACATCTCCTCAAAATAAGTAAGAAGTTCGTCTTCTGACATTCCAAGAGCACCTGCAATTGATATGATAATATTACTACCGGTGTAGTATTTGTTGAAGAAAGCAAGCAAATCATCTCGGGTAATCCGTTCTACACTCGTCTTGTCTCCGGATATTAAATATGAGAGCGGATGTCCCTGCCATACAGCCTCCTGAAGCTTCTCATGGACCAAATCTTCCGGCGAATCGTTATACATATCGATTTCATCCATGACTACCGCTTTTTCTTTGATTAATTCCGCTTCCGAAAACAAAGAATCCGTCAGCATATCAGCAAACAATTCTGCAAGTTCCGGCAAAAATTCCGGCAACGTTGACCCATAATAACAAGTATATTCGTTACTCGTATAAGCATTCACATCATCACCAATCCGGGCAATCAAGCCGGAGATTTCCTTGGCAGTACGACGCTTCGTTCCCTTGAATAACATGTGTTCAATCAGATGTGAAACACCTTGAACCTCTTTGTTCTCATAGGCAGAACCAACCTTAACCCAGATTCCTAAAGATACCGAACGAAACTGAGATTGTTGTTCTACAACAAGACGTATTCCATTTGTTAATCTATGTTCTGTTACCACAGAATAACCTCCACGCTGCAATGTAATATATTTCTATTATTGTAATAATAAACAGAAACTGCCGCAAAATGAATTCATCTTGCGGCAGTACTTTCAGTCTTACTTATTTTACATCCTTGATGCTGAAACTGATTCTGCCCATGCGGTCTTTTCCGAGGCAGACAGCCTTAACAACATCACCAAGAGTAAGCACATCTTCTACATGATTGATGCGTTCTTTCGCAATCTTGGAGATATGAACCATACCTTCCTTGCCCGGAGCAAACTCGAGGAACGCTCCGAACTCCTTGATGCTGACAACCTTACCCTCAAGCACCTGACCTTCTTCAAAATCAGTTACGATAATCTGGATCAGCTTAATCGCCTTCTCCATCATCTCCGGATCGGTTCCGCATACGGAAACTGCACCATCATCGGTAATATCAATCTTAACGCCGGTCTGGTCGATGATTGCGTTAATCGTCTTACCTCTCTGACCAACCACATCACCAATCTTCTGCGGATCAATCTGAATCTGTGTAATCTTCGGAGCATACTTACCAACTTCTGCTCTCGGCTCTGCGATTACCGGCTTCATAACCTCATCCAGAATATAGATTCTTGCTTCTCTGGTTCTTGCGATTGCTTCCTCAACAATCTGTCTGGTAAGACCGTGAATCTTAATGTCCATCTGAATTGCCGTGATACCCTTATGAGTACCTGCAACCTTGAAGTCCATATCGCCGAAGAAATCTTCAAGACCCTGAATATCGGTAAGTACCAGATAATCATCATCTGTCTCACCGGTTACAAGACCACAGGAAATACCTGCTACCGGAGCCTTAATTGGAACACCGGCTGCCATTAAGGAAAGTGTAGATGCACAAACACTTGCCTGAGAAGTAGAACCGTTGGACTCTAAGGTCTCAGATACGGTACGAATTGCATACGGGAACTCTGTCTCAGACGGAAGTACCGGAAGCAGTGCTCTCTCAGCCAATGCACCGTGACCAATCTCACGACGTCCCGGACCTCTGGACGGCTTCGTCTCACCTACTGAATAAGACGGGAAGTTGTAATGATGCATATATCTCTTGGAAGTCTCAGTCTCATCCAATCCATCTAACTTCTGTGCTTCGCTAAGCGGTGCCAAAGTCGTAGTGGTAAGAATCTGGGTCTGACCTCTGGTAAACATACCGGAACCATGAACACGCGGCAGGATATCAACTTCTGCAGCAAGTTTTCTAATCTCAGTAATCTTTCTTCCGTCCGGACGCTTGTGATCCTTCAAGATCATTTTACGAACGGTTTTCTTCTGATACTGATATACAGCTTCGTCAATCAGTCCAAGCCACTCTTCATTGTCAGCAAAGCTTTCTGCAAGCTTGTCCTTGATCTGACGGATGTTTTCTTCACGAACCTGCTTTACATCAGTAAATACAGCCTCTTCCATCGCTTCCGGACTAACGATAGCCTTGATTGCATCGAAAAGTTCTGCCGGAATCGCACAACTGGTGTAGCTGTGCTTTTCTTTGCCACACTCTGCAACAATCTTATCGGTAAATGCGATAATCTCCTGATTTACCTTATGCGCTTCATAGATAGCTTCGATCATCTGCGCTTCCGGAACTTCATTTGCACCGGCTTCAATCATGATAACCTTATCTCTGGTAGAAGCAACCGTCAGCGCCATATCCGATACAGCCTTCTGTGCAGCAGTCGGGTTGATAACGAATTCACCATCTACGAGACCAACCTGAGTCGTTGCAGTCGGACCATCAAACGGGATATCAGAAATCGCAGTTGCAATTGCAGAACCCAGCATAGCAGTAAGTTCAGGGCTGCAATCCGGATCAACGGACATAACGAGGTTATTCAGGGTAACATCGTTTCTGTAATCCTTCGGGAACAGCGGTCTCATCGGACGGTCAATTACACGTGCGGTAAGAACAGCGTTCTCACTTGCCTTACCTTCACGACGGTTGAATCCTCCAGGAATCTTACCAACTGCGTAAAGCTTCTCTTCAAATTCAACGCTCAGAGGGAAGAAATCGATACCCTCTCTCGGCTTCTCGGAAGCGGTTGCCGTAGAAAGAACTACGGTATCGCCATAGTGCATCAACGCTGCACCGTTTGCCTGTGCTGCCACTCTGCCTACATCAACAGTCAGAGTTCTGCCTGCGAGTTCCATACTAAAACTCTTATACATAATTCATCCTTTCCTGAGCCGGGTCATCGTTCCGAAACAACTGAAAAACATACCTTTCACAGGCGAAAAGATCGGCTTTTCAGAAGTCTCGGCAACCCCAAGCTCAAACTCATATTTTTCTCATGCAATTATATCTTTCCTATATTTTCGCATGATTAACCACAATTTCATATTATAACATTTTTACATGCTATAATCAAGTAAAAATCAGAGAAAAACAAGCTTATTTCCTTGAAATAAGCTTGTCAAAATTACTTTTCAATTAAAGTCACGGAATGTTTATCTGCTAAAGCTTTTAATGTATTAATCACAAAAGGATAATCGCCGTCAGATGCAATCACAATTTCCTTCAGGCTCGGCATTTTTTCTATTACGGCGTTTACTGTGATTTCCATTTTAACGTCTTCCGACAATGCATCCCAATCAAGCTCACCATCAACTCCGAATCCCAATAAATCACATTCGATTTTCTCCAGCGAATCGTAATTACTTATAACACTTTCGTCCTTTAATACATAATCAGCAACAGCAATTCCCAAATTACCTTCTGCATATATTTCTTTTAATTTTTTAGCCTTTAATGCGAGCGTACTGAAAGTTTCTGTTGCCTTTAAATAATCAATCCGTTCCAGCTTCGGAAAATCATAATACAAACCAATTTCACATCCGGTAAGGCTCATGTTAGTCAATGACGGAAACACTCCCTCAAAATGGAGGTAATCACTTGGCAGTTGGATCCGTACACTATTTAGTGCATCAAATTCACCAAATAAAACAAACTTAGGCATATCCTCATTCTCAAGGGAACGATCAACATCGGATAACTCAATTGTATGTAATACCGGAAATGCGCTTCCGTTCACAATACACTCCGAAGAACCACTATTCCATCTACCTGCTATCACTTCTTCCAAATACGGTACATAGTAACCGTTTTCATATAAACCGCTCAGACAGATTGCCATTCCCGGAAGATTGATTGATTCCGTCACAGCAATCACAGATTTATCAAACACATATTCTTCCATGCTACCACTTTGAGTATTCGAAAAATCACAATACTCATAATTGTCCTGAAGTTCATCACTCAGCGCAAAATGAAGTTTTTGACCAAACTCCAACGCTTCCTCTTTCATATAGATATGTGTATTTCCCTCAGAACAATTTGTAACATATGGTGTCAAATAAATCGTTACATCTTCCCCTTCAAACGGACCGTTGATATATATACGGTTTTGTTCTACCGTTACAACCGGTGAATCCTTTAAAAAGACGAACAAACACAGCGCTACGACCAAAACAAAAACAATCGGAGCTCCTATCTTAACTACTTTTCGAAGAACAGCGGACTCTCTCCATATGTCAGCAAAACCAGCCTTGACAAACTGGTGACATTCCGTACATATCTTAGTATCATTCGACAACTCAGCTCCACAATTTTTGCAAACCATAACTCATACCCCCTATATAAGTAAGCCAAACTACTGTCTCTTAAATGCCTGTTCGCAATAGATGCAACGGTACAAACCTTTTTCCGGATCGGTAAGCTTAAAGGAATGTACAATTTCCTGTTCAATCGAGGTGATGCATCTTGGGTTCGTACACTTAATAATACCGGTTACACGTTCCGGCATTCTTAACTTACGCTTTTCAACAATCTTATCATTATCTATAATATTGATGGTGATGTTCGGATCCATAACAGCAAGCATATCGAGGTCTAAAGTATTCGGACCATCAATCTTAATAATATCCTTCTTTCCCATCTTGTTGCTCTTTGCATTCTTGATAATTGCTACACAGGCATCAATCTCATCGAGATTCAGATACTCATAAATCTTCATGGCAGCACCTGCCTGAATGTGGTCAATTACAACACCCTGATGTAATCCGCCGATGTTCAACATATCGTTTTCCTCCATTCTCTCTTATGCCAGCTCTAATAGTCTCAAAATCAATGCCATACGGATATACACTCCATACTGTGCCTGCTTAAAATATGCAGCTCTCGGATCCGAGTCAACCTCAACCGAAATCTCATTCACACGCGGCAACGGATGCATTACCAACATGTCTTCCCTCGCAAATTCCATCTTTTTCTTATCAAGAATAAAGCTATCCTTCAAGCGGATATAATCTGCCTCGTTGAAGAAACGTTCTCTCTGTACGCGGGTCATATACAGAACATCCAGTTCCGGCATAACCTCTTCGAGATTCTTCACTTCTTTGTATTCGATTCCCTTTGCATCCAAAACTTCTGCGCGAAGATAATCCGGAATCTTTAATTCCTCCGGTGAAATAAATACAAACTTTACATTTTTATACCGAACCATTGCGTTAATCAAGGAATGTACGGTTCTGCCAAACATCAGGTCACCACAACAACCAATGGTAATATTATCAAGTCTTCCCTTCAGACATTTAATCGTAAGTAAGTCCGTCAAAGTTTGTGTCGGATGATTGTGTCCACCGTCACCCGCATTGATTACCGGAATCCCCGAATACTGGGAAGCAACATACGGTGCACCCTCTTTCGGATGACGCATTGCACAGATATCAGCATAACCGGAAATCACACGAATCGTATCCGCTACACTTTCTCCCTTCGATGCAGAAGAAGAATCTGCTGATGAGAATCCGAGTACATAACCACCAAGGTTCATCATCGCTGCTTCAAAGCTCAATCTTGTTCTGGTACTTGGTTCATAGAATAAGGTTGCAAGCTTCTTTCCGTGACAGATTTCCGAATATTTCTTCGGATCACGGATAATGTCTTCGGCGATTTCAATCAGTTCGTTTACCTCTTCCACTGATAAATCCAAAGGACTGATAATGTGTCTCATACGCACCTCCGTAAAATATATATTTCTCATCTTTTGAAGTGAAAGATGATTATTTTCTTATTACAGACAAAATGTCATTCATAATATAAAACGAACCGGATACCAGAAGGCAATCATGCTTCTGTAATTTCCGGAGTGCAAGTTCTGCACCCTTCTTCGGTGTTTCTGCTTTTTGAACCGGTATATGGTACTGTAACAGTTCTGATTCCAACTCCCCGGTTGTAAGAGCCCTGCTTACCCCTGCAGCAACCAGAATAAACTCATCTGCAATCTCTGATAATCTGCGATACACGTAAGCGTAATCCTTGTCCCGCATAATGCCGCTCAGAACCAACACCCTGCCGTTTTTTTCTCTAACCTTACGTACCACCGGCTGCATGCTTTCCATTACAGCATCAATACACTGCGGATTGTGTCCGCCGTCTGCAATCATCCAAGGTTCTTTTGAAAGAATCTCAAATCGTGCCGGCAATTGAAATTTCTTTAATGCGTTCACTACTGCAGACTCAGAGATACAAAGATTCTGTGTCCTTAATAATTCAACCGCTTCCAATGCCAACATACAATTTCGTCGTTGAAATTCTGCATTCATCGCTAATTCAACACAATATACCTGTCCGTTCGCAGTCGTATATTGCATTACTGAGCTGCTATTACTTTTGCCTGTACTAATTCGTTCCATCCGTTCCTCATCCGCTATGATACAGGAACATTTCTGTCTATGCGCTTCGGTTTTTATCACTTCCACTGCACAAGATTCTGACGGATACACTGCAATCGGAACACCGGGTTTTATTATCCCTGCTTTCTCCTGTGCTATCTGTTCGATCGTATCTCCCAGATACTCTTTGTGATCGATACCGATATTCGTAATTATACTGAGTACTGTATTTTGCAGTATATTGGTGGCATCCAGTCTGCCACCCATGCCGGCTTCTATCACGGCAAAATCACATTGTTCTTCTACAAAATATACCAATGCAGCAACCGTATAAAACTCAAACTCTGTCGGTGGTTCCTGCATCTGTAAGGCAAGTTTTAGAAGCTTTTCAGCAAGCACTGCAAAACGTTCCTCAAATATCTGTGTTCCGTCAATCTGAAAATACTCAAGCGGCGAACTCAAATACGGAGAATTGAATACTGCCGTCTTATACCCTGCCTCTGTCAGAATCAACCGCGTCATATTACTGACAGAACCTTTTCCGTTGGTCCCTGCCACATGAATGGTTCGTAACTTACGTTCCGGGTGACCGCAAAGCGCACAAAACTCCTGTACGCGACCAATCCCCGGATGGCTACCCGGTTTTAATGAATTGCTGACCCGTTCCATCAGCACAATTGTTTTTTCCTGCATCACATTTCCTCTTAAGCCTGTTTGTACTGTTGAAAAATTCGTCTCAATTGCGGGAAAAGATAACGATTCATCAAAATCAATACCGGAATCTGTACTGCTGTCATAATTACTGCCTGGATTCCTCGAGTGAAAAACATCGCTGATAAAGGTGATCCCAAAGAATAATGCAGGATAAAACTGTTCAACAACACACTACAGATTCCTTCCACACAAAGTACCGCTAATACAATACGCAATACTGTCGTCTTCTTATGAAGAAACAATCCATAGAATACACCTCTGGCAAATGCCGTAATGCACAGCATCCAAATCGGGGAGCCAAACTTGATAATTGCCCCAAGACAATCTGCCAATACACCGGTAATTCCTGCCCCGATGGGTCCCAAGATAGCTCCTGCCACTGCACGCGCCACAAACGCCAGACTGTAACGGCTCGAATCACCTGCTTCGATACACAGATACCTCTCAAGAATAATCTCAACTGCGATAATCAGTCCTGCCGTTGCCAATAATAAAATCCCAAAATGTCTTTTTTCTCTTTTACTCATAAAAAATCCTCCTTTTCATTACAGCAGTCATATGCTACATGAAGGAGGACTCTCCTCACAGATGTAGCAGCGGGATGCGAATCTCGTACCGCAAGATAATCTTTTCGTTCCACCGACAACTCCCCGTTCGGCAGACACTTAACGCACGAAATCCTACTCTGCTTGTAAAAAAGGGATACGCCAATACGTATCCCTTTAAAAATTACTTTCTTAAACCAAGTCTTCCAATCAAAGTACGATAAGCTTCGATATCGGTCTTCTTAAGATAAGCAAGTAAGCCACGTCTCTGACCAACCATCTTTAAAAGACCTCTTCTGGAATGATGATCCTTGTTGTTCTTCTTTAAGTGCTCGTTGAGCTCGTTGATACGCTCGGTAAGAAGCGCAATCTGTACTTCCGGTGAACCGGTGTCTTCCGGAGTTCTTCCGTAAGCTGCAATAATCTCTCTCTTCTTCTCAGTAGTGATCATAATCTTGATCTCCTTTCAATATAGGCCGTATACCGGGTATAGGTCAGAGTGTCCTAATACGCAGTATCGGTAAACTTCAGCTTTAATAAACCTATGACATATTAGCATAGATTCTAAGGTTTGTAAATACCTTTTTTACTTTCCAAGCATATAATTTGCAGATACCAAATCCTTATTCTGAATACAGCAACGAATCCTGGAACTGCTAATCTCTTCTCCATGATAATTCACTTTATCATGAACTGTAAGCCGGTAACCATATACCTTAGATAATGTCTCTAACAAATGATAATCACCGGCACATCCATGTCCGAAACGAAAATCTCTTCCAACTACAATATGCTTAGCATCCAACTGTCTGATCAATACATCTTTCACAAAATCCTCCGCACTCATTGCGGCTTCTTTTTGTGAAAACGGGTATCGGATCAGCACCTCCACTCCAAGATCCATCAGAATTGCTTCCTGCTGTTCATCTGTATAAATCGGATTCAGCTTTTTCATTGGCGAATCCGGCAAAGGATCAAATGTAAACACAACCGATGTAGTGTTTTTGTCATCTACAACTGTAGAAATCAATTTTCTGTGACCAAGATGTACTCCGTCAAATTTTCCAAGAGTAACACAGCTGTTTTTCAGACTAAATTCTGTTGTGTTCCGTATAATCTGCATCCTGTGTGCCCCTTTCATTTTCCATTATACTCCGGAAACATTGTCACCGGCTGTAAATAACGTTTTTCTTTCCGGTACTCATAGATTGCACAAAACCGTCCGCTTCCATCGTACATTCGAAGCTTTGTCTGCTCCAGTTCCATCCACTCATACTTCGAAATCTGCTTCAGATAAATCTGATTACCGTTTCTTAGTAAAAGATCCGCTTCTTCCGGCAGTTGCGAAAGCTTCGGATATTCAGGAAACATGCTGTCAGCAGAAATGAGAAGTTCCTCGAATTTACCTTCTTCGGATAGCCTCGCAAGTTCTTTAATTTTTCTACTGTCTTCTATGGTAAAACGCCCTACTTTTGTACGCAACAGGCTACCCATACAGGCTCCGCATCCAAGCTTCTCACCAATATCATGACAGATACTTCTGATATATGTTCCCTTAGAGCAATGTACCGTAATATATGCACGAATTACTTCGGTAGAAAACACATTAACATCAAGGCAATCCGCTATTATTTCAAAGGTTTCTCCTGTCTGATTACGACAAACAACGGACTCCAGGCAGATATCATATACTGTAATTTCTTTTTGCTCGCGTTCTACAACGATACCTTGACGGGCCAGATCATACAGTTTTTGTCCGTTAACTTTCCTTGCAGAAAACATCGGCGGAGTCTGCATTTGCGTTCCAATAAAACTCTGAATTACTTCCAGCAACTGCTCTACTGTTACATGCGGTTCCCGTTCCGATATCACTTCGCCGGTAATATCATAGCTGTCTGTTACTTTACCTAATATTAACTCGGCACGATAACATTTATCCGTGTCCGTAAGCAATCCGCATACTTTTGTCGCATTACCAAAACATACAGGAAGAACTCCCTCCGCATTTGGATCAAGTGTCCCTGTATGTCCGATTTTTTTCTGATTACTGATTCTCCTAAGTCGGTTAATCACATCATGTGATGTATAACCGGCTTCTTTATAAACACATAATATTCCGTTCATCTGTTTCCAATCTCTCACAACACTACAGTTGCTCCGACACAGCCGCCAAAATCTTTTCGCGTATCGCGTCAGCGCTGCCTGCCACGGTACAGCCGGCTGCCCTAATATGTCCGCCACCACCGAAACTTTGTGCGATGGTGCTTACATTCACATCATGGTTCGAGCGCATGCTTACTTTGCACTTATTCTCCTCTTCCTCGGTAATCAGCATAGCAACTTCAACACCTCTGGTCACGCGAAGATTATCTATGACACCATCAAAATCCGATGATACCGCACCAAATTGTTTTTTTAATTCTAACGATATGACTGAAACAATCACTCTGCCGTCAAGATAAAGTTCACTTTCCATCAGACATCTGCCCAAAAGCTTTGTCTGCAGAAAACTCTTTTCAAAAAAGGTTCCATCAATCACCTGAGAGGAAGAAACGCCTTTTTCCAATAAAACTCCGGCAATCTCCATTGTCCTTTTCTTTGTATTTGAGTGTTTGAACACACCGGTATCATGGACAATACCAAGATACAGCGCATAGGCACAGGCAAGCGATATCTTATCAACTTCCATCTGTTCAAATAACACTTCACAGGTAGAACTTGCCTCAGCATCGACAATGCCGATCTTCGCATAAGCGGTATTACTGATATGATGATCCACAAGGATTGTCTTATCTGCATTCGAAAATAGTTCTTCTGCCTTTCCAAGGCGATCAATCGATGCGCAATCCAATGCAATAAATAAATCACAATCCTGCAACACAGTCACATCTGCAGAAAACTCTGATAATCCTTCCAGAAGATAAAATTGCGGCGCAATCCCCTCCATATACACAACAACTTGCTTTCCGTCAAGCGAAAAATTGTCTTTGATATAGTGGTACAATGCGCAACAGGAACCAACACAGTCACCATCCGGACGGATATGACCTGCTATTGCAATCTTCCTTGCTTCCTGTATCTGCTTCATCAATTCATTCATGTTTTATTCCTCTGCATCTTCTCCGTCTTCGTTCTCAAACTCATCTGCAGCCGAATCCGAAGTTTCCGCTTCAAACGCTTCCAGTTTCTTTGACATCATAACACCATACGCAATTGACGGATCTGCAATAAAGTTTAATTCCGGGGTGTTGCGCATATTCATAGACTTTGCAAGCTGGGAACGAAGAAACGGTGCAGCACGCTTCAGACCTTTTACAGTTTCCACCAGTTCATCATCTGTGCCAAGTACACTGACATAGACTTTTGCAGTCTTTAAGTCTGGTGCAACTTCTGTTCTGGTTATGGAAGTCATCATATGAATGCGAGGATCCTTCAGTTCTCTCATAATGAGAGAACTGAGTTCCTTCTGCACTTCCTGATTAATTCTTACATTTTTAATACTGTTTTTTCTCATCTAAATCCTCATATTTCACCAAAAACTGTTTTAACGCGGAACTTCAACCATCATATAGAACTCAATCAGGTCAAGCTCCTGAAGATCATTGAACTTTTCAAATACGATACCACACTCATATCCTGCTGCAACTTCCTTTACATCATCCTTCATACGCTTCAGAGAAGCAACCGGACCATCAAAGATCTGTTCACCGGCACGGGTAATACGAGCCTTGCTGTTACGCTGAATCTTTCCATCGAGTACAAAGGAACCGGCAATCGAACCAAGACCGGAGGCCTTGAACACCTGACGAATCTCTGCATGTGCTATTACCTTTTCCTCATAAATCGGATCCAGCATACCCTTCATTGCTGCTTCAATATCTTCAATTGCATTATAGATGACACGATACAACTTAACGTCAACTTTTTCATGCTCTGCAATGTCTTTTGCAGTATTATCCGGTTTTACATTGAAACCGATAATAATCGCATTAGATGCGCTTGCAAGGTTAACATCGGACTCATTGATTGCACCAACACCACCGTGGATTACACGAACTGCAACTTCTTCATTGCTGAGTTTCACAAGACTCTGCTTCATTGCTTCCACAGAACCCTGTACATCCGCCTTAATAATCAGGTTAAGTTCCTTAATATTGCCTGCCTTAATCTGAGAGAACAGACCATCAAGGGATAATTTTGACTTCGTATCTGCAATTAGTCTTTCCTTACCCTGTGCAATAAATGCATTTGCAATATTTCTAGCTTCTTTATCGTCCTTGGTTGCAATGAAGACATCGCCTGCACCCGGAACTTCATTAAGACCAAGAATCTCAACCGGAACGGAAGGCTTTGCTTCCTTTACACGGCGAGCTTTATCGTCGATCATAGCACGAACTTTACCGTATGCGGAACCAATAACAATGTTGTCACCGACATGCAGTGTACCCTTCTGAACCAGAATGGTTGCTACCGGACCACGTCCTTTATCCAGCTCTGCTTCGATAACAATACCTCTTGCACGGCGGTTCGGGTTTGCTTTCAACTCACCCATCTCTGCAGTCAGAAGCACCATCTCAAGGAGCTGTTCAATACCGTCACCGGTCTTAGCAGATACCGGAGCAAAGATGGTATCGCCACCCCAGTCTTCTGCAACCAGACCATGCTCCGTCAACTCCTGTTTTACACGTTCTACATTGGCACTCGGCTTATCAATCTTGTTCACTGCTACAATAATCTGGATTCCGGCAGCCTTTGCATGATTAATTGCTTCTACAGTCTGCGGCATAACACCATCATCGGCAGCAACAACAAGAATTGCAATATCAGTAGACTTTGCACCACGCATACGCATGGAGGTAAATGCTTCATGACCCGGTGTATCAAGGAAAGTAATCTTCTCACCGTTAATCTCAACCATATATGCACCGATGTGCTGTGTAATGCCACCGGCTTCTCTTGCAGTTACATTGGTCTTACGGATTGCATCGAGCAATGAGGTCTTACCATGATCAACATGACCCATAACACAGACAACCGGAGGACGTTTTACTAAGGTATCTTCCGGATCCTCTTCATCCTTCATCAACTCAGCAACAATATCAATCTTCTCTTCGTGTTCACAAAGACAATCATATCCAAGTGCAATTTCTTCTGCTTCTTCGTAAGTAATCTCCTGATTCTGAGATACGATTTTTCCCTCAAGGAACAGCTTCTTAATGATAACAGCAGGAGCTTTCTTTAACTTATCTGCAAGTTCCTTAATCGTAATGGTATCCGGAATCACGATACTCTTGATTTCATCTTCTTCTACTTCCTGCTTTACAACCGGCTTCGGCATGATGAAAGCGCCCTTACGATTCGGATCTTTCTTCTTGCTCAGCTTATTCATGTCTTCCATGTCCATCATGTCACGGTTGTTGCGGTTCTTATCACGGTTTCTATCGTTGAAGGCCGCAGCTCTCTGCTGTTTGGACGGATCCTTACCAAGGTCAGATGCCTTAATACCTCCCTTATCAGCAGGTTTCTGACTTCTGGAACGCGGCGGGAAGCTCGGTGTATCCTTATCCTTATCAAAAGCATCTTTATTGAAGCCCATACCACCGCCTCTGCGGTCTCCAAAGCCACCTTGATTGTTACCAAAGGAACGACGTTCCCCATTCTGGTTACGATCAAACGAACGACCCTGTCCGCCCTGTCCGTTATAAGGTCTTCTCTCACCATTCTGCTGGTTATTTCCCTGATACGGGCGACGTTCCCCATTGAAATTATTTCTTCTGTCAGGAGCCTGTTCCGATCTGTTACGTTCTGCACGTTCTGCTCTTGCAGCCTCCTGCTTCTTCATATTTTCAAACACATTACCCATCTTGTTAATGGTAACTGTTTTCTTATCATCTAATATAAATTCATTGTTTTTAACAGCTTCTTTTACTTCCACAACCGGCTCAACAACTTCCTGCTTTACCGGTGCAACCGGAGTAGCAACCGGCTTTTGCTGTGCCGGCGCCGGAGTCGGTTGACCAAAGCGGTAGGAGCTACTCGGCTTTTTGTCACGCGGAATTTCAACCTTATCGTTTTCTGTCTTCGGTCTGTTAGCATTCATTTGTCCGGCGGGCATCGGACGTCTGCCATCTGCAGGTGCCGGGCGTCTACCGTCTGTCGGCATCGGACGTCGAGCGTCTCCCGGTACCGGGCGTCTGCCATCTGCAGGTACCGGGCGTCTGCCGTCTGTCGGCATCGGACGTCTGCCATCTGCAGGCATCGGACGTCGAGCGTCTCCCGGTGCCGGACGTCTGCCATCTGCCGGCATCGGACGCTTGCCATCTGCCGGTGCTTTACGATCTGCTCCGGTCATACGTCTGCCATCCGAAGATACCGGTCTTCCATCAACTGATACCGGCCGCAGGACAACATTTTCATTTTTATCTTTAGCGTCATTCTTTTCTGCATTGTTCTTTGCAGAAACATCTACCGTCGTACCGAACTTTTTCTTGGCAAGATCATACTCCTGATCTTCCACATTACTGCCGGCTTTTTTATCAATTCCCTGTTCAGCGAAAAAACTAATGATGTCCTTACTCTGAACTTCGAATTCTTTTGCCAATTCATGGACTTTCTTTTTTGCCATATATCTCACTCCTATTAATCGTTTATCCTGTTTTCAAGTAATGTATTTATCTGTTCTGATATTTTTTCAGACAAACCTTGGTTTGTCAGTGCTAATACAACACGGAATTCTTTTCCGATTGCGTGTCCTATTGTATCCTTAGTTCCAAAAACATAAAACGGAACATGATAGTAAGTACACATATCGGTAAAGTCCTTTTTCGTATTATCTGATGCATCTTCAGCAATCACAACCAGTTTTGCTGTTCCGGCTTTGATTGACTTCTCGGTCAAAAAACTTCCACTTTCTACTGCACCCTGCCTCATAGAAAGACCAATCAGTGAAAAAATGCTTTTTTCTGTTACCGGAGCCTTAAAATCCTGTTCTTTACTCTTCGCCAAGTTCTTTCAACTCCTTTTCCAGCTTCAGATAAATCTCAGTCGGAATCGCGCACTGAAAAGCACGTTCAAGACCTTTTGTTTTATTTGCCTTTATGAGACATTCCATGGACCGGCATAAATACGCGCCTCTTCCGTTCTTCTTACCAGTAATATCAATACAAATTTCACCGTCCGGGGTACGAATCACCCTTGTCAGTTCCTTTTTCAGTCTCATCTCCTGACAACCGATACACTTACGCATCGGTTGTTTTTTTTGATTCATCAATAATAATCACCTGCCTGGGATTCACTCTTAATATCAATCTTATATCCGGTCAACTTTGCAGCCAGTCTTGCATTCTGTCCTTCTTTACCGATTGCAAGGGAAAGCTGATTGTCCGGAACAATAACACGTGCACTCTTCTCGTCATCATATACGTCAACAGAAAGCACCTTTGCCGGTCCCAATGCATTCTTGATCAGAATTGCCGGATCATCGCTCCAGTTAATAATATCAATCTTCTCACCACGAAGTTCATTTACAATCGCATTCACACGGGCACCGTTCATACCAACGCATGCACCGGTCGGATCCACATTCGGGTCGTTACTGCTGACAGCCATCTTCGTTCTTGCACCGGCTTCACGGGAAATCGCCTTGATTTCAACAATACCGTCTTTTACTTCCGTTACTTCTGCTTCAAACAGACGTTTTACCAATTCCGGATGCGTTCTGGACACAACAATTTTCGGCCCCTTCGGTGTATTGGTTACTTCAAGTACATATAATTTAATACGTTCTGTCGGTCGGAACACTTCTGTCTTAATCTGTTCCTTCTCGGTTAACAGTGCATCAGCCTTTCCAAGATTGATACTGATATTTCTTCCAACATATCGCTGAACAACACCGGTAACAATATCACGTGCCTTTCCGCTAAACTGGTCATAAAGCACCTTACGTTCTTCTTCGCGGATTTTTTGAACAACGACCTGCTTTGCTTTCTGTGCTGCAATACGGCCGAAATTCTTCGGTGTAACTTCGACCATTACAACATCACCGATGGCATATTTCTTTCTTGGATGAAGTTTTTTTGCTTCTTCTATCGTCATCTCCATTGCCGGATCTTCCACTGCTTCTACAATTGTACGTGCAGCATGAACCTTAACAACACCAGTTTCACGATCAATATTTACGGTTATGTTTTCAGATTTTCCAAAATGATTCTTACATGCTGCATGCAGTGAATTTTCAATTGTTTCAAGCAGCACTTCTTTGCTGATATTCTTCTCCTTCTCAAGTTGATTCAATGCTTCGATTAAATCTTTGTTTGCGTCCATTTTTCCTTTATCCTCCTTCATCTTTCTTCGTGTTTTAAGAACAATGCAAACTATTCAAATTCTAAAACTAAAAATGTACTGTTAACCGGACCAAAGAGATATCCTTTTTTAAGAATCTCAACTCTTTTCCATCTTCTTCAATCAGAATCGAATCATTATCCTGTTCCAGAAGAAAACCGGTAAACTCTTTTCGCTTTTCGATTGCCTTAAAAAGTTTAACATCAACTTCTTTTCCGATGCTTCTGATAAAATCTTTTTCTTTTTTCAACTGACGTCCCAAGCCGGGAGAACTCACTTCTAAAATATACGCATCCGGTATAAAGTCGTCTTCATCCAACAAATCGCTCAGCGGCCTGCTGACTGCTTCACAATCATTGATGGTAACACCACCTTCTTTGTCAATGTAAGCACGTAAAAAATAATCACTACCTTCTTTCACATACTCGACATCAACCAATTCCAATCCAAAACGCTCAACAAGCGGAAGAATCAGTTTTTCGGTTCTTGCTTCATAATCCTCTCTTTTTCCCATAAACACCTCAATTCCATAATACAAATCAGGGCAAAAACTAGGAGTGGACTCGCGTCCACTCCTTAAAATCACAATATCAATACAAATATTATAGCATTGTAGTAAAAAATTGCAAGTGTTTTTTACTTAATTTTTACAACTTTTACGACACAACTCAGACGTCTGCCGTTTACAACTGCATATACGGTTGTCGTACCCAATGCTTTTGCTGTAACGCGACCATTTTGAACAGTTGCAATGTTCTGATTGTCAACATCCCATCGTACCGTGAAATTACTTGAACCGGAGCCATCTACCTCAAGTCTAAGTAACAGGTTTGTATACTGTTGAAGTTCAACATACGATCTGCTTAAGCCGACAACAAATACCTTTATTGTACCTTTGCGTCCGGATTCTGTCAGAATATTAATATTCGCAGAACCAATTGCCTGGGCAGTAATCAATCCTGTCTCAGGATCAACCGTTGCTACCGCTGTATTATCACTGGACCAGCTGACCGTCTCCGTTGTATTGTTCGGCACCAGGGCAATAGCTACCGTTCTGTTCTCGCCCGGAGACATTACTATCTCAGATTCTGACACCGAAATGCTGGTAGCAGAAACCGGTTTGATTACATTAACATAACAGATTGCAGAAACCTCTCCGGAATCATCTGCAGTTGCACGTACGACCGTACTTCCCGGATTCAGTGCAGTAATCACGCCTTTCGGACTCACAATTGCTATTTCGGTATCTTCAGATGACCAGATTGGATCCGGATATGTCGCATCATCCGGTTCAACCGTTGCTTTTACTTCATAGGATTTACCTTGAATCAAGGTAATATAGGATACATCCAGCTGAATATTGGTAACCAGCTTACACACTCTTACTTCACAGGTATCCGAAGCACCACTTCCATCGGTTGCTTCACAGGTAATCGTTGCATATCCTAACTCAAGACCTTTAATACGACCTTTATCATCTACCGATACAACATCCGGATCACTGGAACTCCACTCAACTTGTTTATTGGTTGCTCTTTCACCGGAAACAGTTGCGATCAGCTGATATGTAGCATTCAATCCGAGTTTATAGAAATTCTTATCGAGCTGTACCGTTGTTACTTCTTCCACAACAGTAACAACACAGAAGTCCATAAAGCTTCCTTCTTCACTGGTACAAGTCAGGACAGCAACACCACCGCCGATACCCTCGATTTCACCATCTTCATCTACGGTAAATACCTCTTCATTCGAAGATGCCCATGTTACATTCTTATTCGATGCAGTCTTCGGTTTGATTTCAACTTCCATCTCATAAGATTCACCAACAGCAATCTCCAATATATCTTCACTTAACTCTAAACCGGTAACACCCTGCATTACAGTAACAGCACAATATGCCATGGAACCGCTCTTTGTCTTTGCCATGATGACACAGGCACCGGACTGTTTTGCAGTTACTTTACCCTTTTTACTAACCACGGCAACCTTCGGGTCACTGGATTCGAACTGAACTGTCTTTTCTGTTGTATCAGCCGGTGTTAATGTCGCCTCAAGGAAATAATATTCTCCGGCATTCATCACAAGAGAGGTGGCATCTAATTTTACTGCTGTTGCAACACGACCAACATTAATCGTACAGATTGCAGTGAAACCACCATCTTTTGTTTTCACCATAACAACGGTTGTACCAACACCCTTTGCAGATACCAGCCCGCTCTGATCAACTGCTGCTACGGAAGCGTTAGACGAAGACCATGTCACTTGTGCATTGCTTGCACCTGCAGGGGAAATCGTATAGGTAATACGGAAAGTTTCGCCTACAAACATATCAACGGTCGTCTTATCCAATTTTACACCGGTAACAGACTTTGTGACTTCAAGATTACAAATAGCCGTGATGCTTGAATCGATTCTTGAAGTTACCATAATCGCTGTCAGACCGGATTTTTTCAAAGTAACAATACCATTCTCATCTACTGTTGCAACCGATGTATTGGTTGAACGCCAGATTACTTCCTGATTCTTGGCAGATTCCGGCACAATCGTTGCATAAAGCTGGAACCAACCTTCTGATAACGGAAGAACAACATTGGTTTGTGAAAGTGTAATACCGGTAATTGGTTCAAACACCGTAACCAGGCAAGAACCCACTACAACATTCTCCTGATTGATTGCAGATATTACAGCTGTTCCTGCACCGACAGCCTTCACAGTTGCACTCAGATCACCGCTTACAAGAACAGATACTACTTCTTCATTAGAAGATACCCACTTAAGGGAAACACCATTCAGAGTAGGTTTGACATTTGCATTGATTGTAAAATTATCACCAACAGCAATTTCTTTCTCAGCAGGATCCAGTGTAATACCGGTAACACCTTGTCGTACCGTTACCACACAGCTTGCAGTTTTTCTCACACCTGCAACTACCTGGACTGCAGTAATCACTGCATTACCTTCTTTCAAACCGGTAACCACACCATTCTCATCCACGGTTGCAATCTGAGGGTTAGAAGTTTCCCAGGTAACCATATTGCTGTTCGTGGTTGTAGCCTTCATAATCAGATTACCGCCAATATATATCGTAGCAGAAGTATAGTTAATCAGAATTGAGTCAATAACCTTTACATGAATTTCCTCATACTCCGGCACGTGTACATATAAGTCTTCCGGAAATACTTCCGTATATCCGCCATTGGATACACGTCGCAGTTTTACTGTTGCTTCACCATAACCAACTGCAGTAATCTTACCGCTATTATCAACGGTAACAACCTTTTCTGCATCTGACTCATAGGTGTACCATCTTGCATTCGGAATCGTGGAATTCTCGACGATGCTATATGTATCACTTACATTCATGTAGAGTGTTGCCGTATCAATCTTAACAGGCACCGTAATGGTAAATGCAAGTTTCTTGATAGAGGTGTTCAATTCACCATACTTTTCACTGACACGTGCTGTAATATAGTACGTACCGGCGCGCACTTTTGAGAAATAAATACTGCCGCTCGTATCATACGGTTCCACCTTAAATTTGTCAGTCGTAATTGGTCTTTCATTGGTCCAAAGGATATTACCCTTTGCATCTTTATTGCGTACGGTCCAAACCAATTCAGAAGCTGCTTTTGAATTGGTAACAATCGTAAAATTACTTGCAGGGGCAATTCCATCATCTAATGTACTTACATATTCGTTTGTTACTCCCTGTAAATAACCTGTCGGCTTAACAACAACGGTAATACTCACAGATTTCTCAGAAAGATGGTCATCCGAGTATGTCGTTGCGGTAATCACTGCTGTACCGGCACCCTGACCGGTAATAACACCGTATTTTACAGTTGCAACATCGCTGTTACTCGTTGTCCAAACTACTTTTTCTTCCAACAACTTCTGTAATTTTGGATTCTGTTCAATGTCATTTTCTGTGGAAAAGTTATCTAACTTCACCTCGTTGCCGCTTCCGTCAGAAAATTCGTAAATCAATTCTTTACTCTTCAGCATCAACAGATATTTGTTGAATCGTTCTTTGTCAGTTCCACGAACTTCCGGACCGGAAATCTGTAAGGT
>JAZNXH010000184.1:0-2357 GCA_045593785.1 Lachnospiraceae bacterium | reverse complement strand
CTCTTTACCCTGTTCAAACGTTGCAATAAATATATTGATGAGACGATGCCGTGGGCATTGGCTAAGGATGAGGCAAAGAAAGATCGTCTTGCGACTGTATTGTACAATCTGACCGAGTGCATCTGTATCGGCGCAGAGCTTCTGTTCCCGTTCCTTCCGGAAACTTCGGATCGTATTCTGGCACAGTTAAATTGCGCTCACAGAAGTTACGACGAATTGGATCAGTTTGGTCTGTATCCGTCCGGCAATAAGGTTACTGATAAGCCGGAACCGTTGTTTGCAAGATTGGATGCGAATGAAATCGCAAAGAAGGTAGAAGAAATGCATCCGGCAGTACCGGCAGCTGCAGAACCTGCAGAAGAAGCCGGAGATGTGATTGACATCGAAGCAAAACCGGAAATCAGCTATGATGATTTTGCAAAGCTTCAGTTCCAGGTAGGCGAGATTATTGAGTGTAAGGCAGTGGAGAAATCGAAGAAGTTACTCTGCTCTCAGGTTAGAATTGGTAGTCAGGTAAAGCAGATTGTATCCGGTATCAAGACACAGTACAGTCCGGAAGAGATGGTTGGTAAGAAGGTAATGGTTCTGGTGAATTTAAAGCCTGCAAAACTTGCCGGTATTCTTTCCGAAGGTATGCTTCTGTGTGCTGAGGATGCAGAAGGCAATCTTGCACTCGTAAGTCCGGAGAAACCGATGCCGGCAGGGGCAGAAATTTGCTAAAAAGTCAGAGGTGCTACGGCACCTCTTTTTTATTGCCGTTGCAACGGTATTGAATTCCCAAAGCAGAAAGAGTATACTGATTCTAAGTATTACTTATGGGAGGTTACAACATGAATTTTACGGCAATTACCGAATATTTAGATTCTCTTGCCAGCCGCGGCATTCCGTCGGTTGACTGCATTATCTATAAGGATCATGAGCAGATTTACCGTCATATGAACGGTACCACGGATGCAGACCGTAGCAAAGTGATTCAGGGTAATGAACAATATCTGATGTTTTCCATGACGAAGGTTCAGACGATGACTGCAATCATGCAGCTGATTGAGCAGGGAAAACTTTCCCTTGAAGACGAAGTAGGAAAATATCTTCCGGCATACAAGAATCTTACCGTTGAGACAGAAGACGGCGTAAAGCCGCTTACCACACCGATGTTACTCAAGCATCTGCTCTCCATGCAATCCGGTCTTGACTACAATCTTGACCGTCCGGGCATCAAGCGTGTTCTTGCAGAGAAAGGTGCTGCTGCCACGACAAGAGAGTTGGTTGACGCATTTGTAGAGTCGCCGCTTAACTTCGTACCCGGTGAGCATTTCTGTTACAGCTTAAGCCATGATGTTGCTGCTGCCATTGTGGAAGTTGTCTCCGGTATGAGCTTTGGCGAATATCTGAAGAAAAACATCTGGGAACCGTTACATATGAATGACACTTTCTTTGCGAAGCCGATGAACGACCTGCCTCGTCTGGCAACCCAGTTTATCTGCAATGAGCAGGGTATTGTTCCGATGGAGCCGTCCTGTAACTACCAGCTTTCTGAAAGTTACGAAAGTGGTGGAGCCGGACTTGTCAGCACCACAGAAGATTATGCCCGTTTCGGTGATGCACTTGCTTGTGGTGGTGTTAGTAAGGACGGCGCACGTATCTTAAAGCCGGAGACCATTGAACTGATGAAGACCAATCTGCTCGGTCCGGTTTCCCGTGAAGAAATCGCCCGTAATATGGGTCGTACCGGTTACGGTTATGCCTGTGGTGTACAGGTACTTCTCGAGCCGGAAATCCTGAACTCTCCCGCACCGGTCGGACTTTTCGGATGGGACGGTGCAGCAGGAAGTACGCTCATTATGGACGCAGCGTCCGGAATTTCCATGGTTTACACCATGCACGTAAGAAATTGTGGATTTGCTTACGGCGAAGTGCATCCGACGTTACGCGATTTGTTATATAAATAATTCCGGAATATTATATAAGCAGATTCATACTGCCCTTGGTCAGAATGAGTCTGCTTTTTGTAATCAAAGACATAAGGCTGAATCAATCATATACAATTAAAATAGAATGGAGAAGAATATGGATAAAATGCCTACAATCGCCGTATTAAACGACGGCAGCAAAGCTTGGGAAAATGAATTTGAAACATTCAGTGCAACCGTATATATGCCAAAGTGTGAACTTTATACCGATATTATTAACTATGGATTCCGTACTCCGTATCTTCTGATTTTCGGCGAGAAGAAATACTCCATAGAAGAAGCACAGCAGTTTGCAGACGAAAACGGTCTGTCCTGTATCGCGAAGGAGTATGGCGGAAGCGTGGTATTTATCTACCCGACCAATGAAGGTGGATGGGAGAAGGCTCC
>JAZNXH010000183.1:0-23485 GCA_045593785.1 Lachnospiraceae bacterium | reverse complement strand
GCTTTATTTTCCCATTCGCAACATTCGGTGCAATTATATTCTCATATGCAAAATCATATAACTCCTGTGATGCACTTGCAATTGCGGATGCACGCTTCTTAACCTGCGCCAGATTCACACCTTTTTCTGACCACATTTTTCCTTCGGTAGCCGCATGCAGAACTAATGGCTGGGTACGATCCATCGCATTCGCAAATCTTGCCTCTGCGGTTTCCCCTGCTTCAAACTCATCCCACAACGCCCGGAACTTCGTTCCCTGGTCTTCCGGCAACATGGAGAAAATATGATCCGCAGCTTCCAGTTCACGTTCTCTCTGCGACAGTTTCGCCTGTTCGTCAAATGCAAAGGTATCTCCAGCCTCAATCTCAACCAGATCGTGAGCAAGTATCATTGTAACGGTTTTAAGCACATCAATCGGCTCCTCGGAATACTCGCTCAGCAGAATTGCCATCATCGCCATGTGCCAGGCATGTTCTGCATCGTTCTCTCTTGTTACACCGTCCGTGATATAGTTCTGCCGCTTAATCTGCTTTTCTTTATCAATCTCCCGAATAAAATCAAATTGCTTTTTCATCCGTTCGTTGTCCATATTTCCTCCATCCCCTGCTGCATGCATTTTAGTCAGCGCTCAAACTTACTTATTCCCAGCAAAACTGCCCGCTGTATCAGCAAACACCGCCTTAACACCCTCTTTTCTTCGGGAAGTTGCAACACGCTTCATCAACTCATTATAATACAGTTCTTCATCAATCGGAAGAGTTACCTCTTTGCCCAAAAATGCAGAAAGATGCATTGCATTGGAAAGCATCAGACCATTAATCCCTTCGCTTCCGTGTGCAACTAATTTTCCACCGTTTCGTATTGCATCCGCCCATGCATTCAATACCCCGACATGCTGTTCGTTCTTTCCATCTGTCTCTACCTCGCTGTATTCGCTCTTTACAGTGGCAAATGCAGATGTATTGGTCTTTGAGAATTCCTGCTCGGTCATCTCGTACTCTTCCATGATTAACTTGTTGTGCTCTACGATGAACTTTGCACGATCCATCTGTATTTCAAAACGGTTGGTGCCGTGTGCATCGCCGGTCGTTGTGATAAATACACCGGTAGCTCCGTTCTCATACTCCACATAAGTAGTTACGTCATCTTCCACCTCGATATCATGCCACTTTCCGTAATGCAGATGTGACTGTACCTTTACCGGCATGCCGCAGATCCACTGCCAGAGATCAAGCTGGTGCGGACATTGGTTCAGAAGTACACCACCGCCTTCGCCTGACCAGGTTGCACGCCAGTTGCCCGAATCATAATAACACTGCGGCCGATACCAGTCTGTAATGATCCAGTTCGTTCTTCTGAGATTACCGTAATTGCCGGACTGTACGAGCTCACGAAGCTTACGGTATACACAGTTGGTACGCTGATTGAACATCATGCCAAACACCACTTCCGGATGTTTCTCTGCCTCCGCGTTCATCTCACGTACCTGCTTGGTATAAACACCGGCCGGCTTCTCTACCATAACGTGGATTCCACGCTTAATGCACTCAATTGCAAATCTGCAATGATCATAATGCGGCACTGCAATCAGGCAGGCATCAATCAATCCGCTGTCGAGCATCTCAATTGCATCGGCAAAGCATGCCACTTCACCCTTATACTCGTCCTTTGCCCAAGTAAGACGATCCGGGTTGATATCCGCTACTGCACAAAGCTGAACATCCGGACATTTTCCACTCACTACACTTTTGGCATGATTTGTTCCCATGTTACCGATTCCGATAATACCAAGTTTGACTTTTTTCATCTTATTTACACTCCGTTCTGAGCAATCAAGCTCTTTGTCTTTTTATCTCTCTATAATCTCTAGAATCCGCATGCTTTCAGATACTCAAAACTCCGTTTCAGACACACGAACGGGTCTTCCCCGTTACAATCATCCTGCTCAACCAGCATATACTTCGTGCCGGCACGCTCTGCTGCTGCAAAGACACGTTCAAAGTTAATGTTACCTTCGCCGATCACCGCCATCTTTCTGCCATATGCATAATCCTTCAGATGAATGCACGGCACCCTGCCTGCAAAGCGCTCCACCCAGTATGCCGGGTCTCCACCGCCTGCCTGTATCCAAAAGGTATCCAGGATGAATCCGAGCTGTTCTGCCGGAACCACCTCTGCAATCTGTTCCAGGATAATCTTCTCCCCATTGCGGATAAACTCACTGTCATGGTTATGGAACATAAAATACTTTCCGTTCTCTGCAATTGCTTTTGCAACCGGCGTATACTTATCCAAAAATTCTTCTAAAGAATCCTGTGCAAAATTGTAATATCCTAAGCCGATATTCTGACATCCGAATACTACATGGTCTTTTGCTACCTGCGTCGGATCTGCGGTCAAACGGTCTGCCGGTACATGTGTTACTATACACCGAAGCCCGTTTTCTTTCAACTTCTCGTCCAGCCATTCCGGTGCAAATGCACAGCTACCGGAGACCTGCACATTCACATAGCCGATATCGGCGATTCTCTTTAATGTCTCTTCAAAATCATCCAGCGACTTACAATAATCCCGTACGGTATAAAGCTGTGCTCCGATTTCCATATATGTAATCCCTTTCTTTGACTGTAATTACAGAAGATCGCGTAATGCATTGCATGCTGCATCAAACGCCTCATCTGCAGACGCATATGCATACTCTTCTACCGCACTTTCCTCTCCTGCACGCTCCAGATTACGCAAGCCGTCAAATACGGTAAGATGCGGTTCGATAGTCATATCCAGACCGCCCTGTGCGATAAATGCCTGCACTAGCTTTTCAACATTACCGTCACCCTTGCCTGCCGGAACCACCTTGCTGCCAAAGACTGCATCTTTAATATGAAGATACTTAATGTAACCTTTCAGAAGTTCCCAGCCCGGGAGTGTATCCACATCACATTGCACATAATTAGCAAAATCAAAGATACCTTTGAGTTCGGGAAGTGCCTTATGAAGTATAAGACAACGCTCCGGAATATCACCATAGATACCCTTCTCGTTCTCATGACAAAGGTCGATGCCACTTCCCTTTGCCGCTTCCAGAAACTGTCCCATACGATCAATCACTTCTTCTTTGTAATCCTCTACTTTCGATTCTCTCGGGAGATAGAAAGAGAACAGACGGATGTTCTTTGCGCCGAGGCAGTCCGCCACATCAAGCGTATGCTTTAACTTATCAAGATGCGGAGCAAACGCATCGGTAATACCAATCTTTCCAATCGGTGAACCGATGGACCAAGTCACAAGCCCCGCTGCATTCAGCTTGTTCTTAACTTCTTTTGCCTTCTCTAAAGTAATGTCAGACACATTGGTTCCATCCACATTTCTGATCTCAAGACCATTCAGATTGTTCCTCTTCATCGCTTCAATCTGGCGGTCAATCCTGCCGCTTGCTTCATCTGCAAATGCATAAACCCGAACTTTATCGTTCTTGCTGCAAAACATTCCAATTACCTCCGCACATTTATTTTCCTGCTGCACGTCTCGCGCATTGCATACTCCATACAAACAAACTGATTTCACATAGTTTCATTTTATATAAAAAGCGGATATCATTCAAGATATCCGCTATAATCCGTTAAAAAACTGCATTGTTTCTATAACTTAATTGTACGAGTCTGTTCTTTACGGCACCAACCGATTGATGTCTCTCGGGAACAGAGTCGCATATCTTACATTTTCAAACCCGAGCAACTTTGCCGTAAAGCGTTCCAACCCAAGCCCCAGGCCACCATGCGGCGGCATGCCATGCTTGTGCATCATAAGATAACTTTCGAACAATTCTGCATTCATCCCCTTACGCTCCATCTTAGCAAGCTGCTCCTCATACTCATGAATCCGCTGCCCACCGGTCGTAATCTCAAGTCCCCGGAACAACAAGTCGAAGCTCTCCGTCTCCTCCGGATTCTCTGTACTTTCCATCGCATAGAACGGTCGCTTACTGCTTGGATAATGGGTTACGAAAACAAACTCGCTCCCAGTCTCCTTGAAAATCAACTCACTCAGCAGTTTCTCTTCTTCCGGCTCAAAGTCTTCGAAGTCCTTTACTTCCTGTTTCCGCGTTTCTGCCACCTTGAGTTTCGCCTCACGGAAACGTATTGTCGGAATTTCTTCTATCACAGGAAGTGTAATGCCAAGCAATGAGATTTCATTCTCATACTGTTCTTTTAAGTAGTTCAGAGTGAACTTTAACATTGCTGTTTCCATCTCCATAATCTCGTAGAAGTTGCGGATATATCCCATTTCAAAGTCTACACTGGTATATTCATTCAGATGTCTTGCCGTATCGTGTTTCTCTGCACGAAATACCGGTGCAATCTCAAATACGCGCTCAAACACACCAACCATCATCTGCTTATAAAATTGCGGACTCTGTGCAAGATATGCTTCCTGTCCGAAGTAATTCAGAGCAAAGATATTGGCGCCTCCCTCTGCTCCCGCCTGAACAATTTTCGGAGTATGAATCTCCGTGAAGCTTTGATTATGAAGGAATGCACGGAACGCCTGACAAATTCCCTCTTGTAACTTAAAGATAGCTCTCTGCTTCTCATTGCGGAGTGTAATCGGTCGATAATCCAACAAATTTTCGATGGAAGTGTCTACCAGCTTCTGGTTGATGACAATCGGGGATAATTCGGATGGCTGACTCAACACTTCAATTGCTGTGATATGCAGTTCGTATCCGACCCTGCTTCTTTCTTCTGCAACTACATTGGCAGTCAATACAACACAGGATTCTTCCTGAGGTAATTCGATATTCTCCGCTGCGATACACTGTACCACATCACGTTTGGTTCTCAAGAGCACAAAAGAGAATCCTTTCATTTTACGAATCTTATAGATGCTTCCATGGATACATACCGTCTCTCCGATTCTGTTTTTCAATTCATACGGTTCTACCGTTGCAGATGCACTATTTCCTGTCATAAAGTTTTTATTCACCATATTTCTTACCATTCCTTTCTGACGACTTCTTCGATATCATCCTGCCGTCTCAAAATCCAAATAATACTCACTTATATATTGTCGTTCGTTTATAATATTTTTCCATCCATCAGAACATCGTCTTTATGTCCCATACAATCACCTTCTTTCCGGTTCCCATATGGTTCATAAACCACAAAAATTAATATAAAAAAACCACACAGGAAATATATCTATTACCTCATGTGGTCTTATATTGCTATATTCCACATAGGCACAACACGGTAAGCGCTTGTACCTATGATAATTCACAGATACAAACGCTAGCAATCGTCGTCCCTATTCAGTTTCTTGAACTGAAACTGTCTCATATCACTCTGTCTGCCTTTTCATTGATTTATTAGTTCGTGATTCTAACACTGAGTTTGTTGCTTGTCAAGTATTATTTTTCAAACGGTACGTGCTCTGTTGCCGTTCAAAAATCCCGAATCCAATCATATCACGGCGGATAGTACAAAAATCATCATTGAAGTCTGCAATAATCAGATTCACTTCCTTCTCTGTATAGTCCCGTCCAAATTCGAAGCTCTTTGCTATCTCTTCCAGACAGATTTTCTCTTTCTTTCGCTGCGCAGGAATGTTCTTCAGCTTTCCGTACTCAAAGAAGCTGTCAATTACCTTCTTTCTGTACTGTTCCTCACGCTGACGGATTTTCTCTTCTTCCGACGCCTCCTCCTTCAGAAGTTCTATCATCGGACAGGTCAGTATCTCACGGTTAATCGAATACATCGTATAATACTGATCCTTCTTTTTGGTCACTACTTTTGCATCTTCTAATTTTTTCAAATGGAAGGATATCGTGGGCGGTGTCAGATTCAGACGTTCTGCCAACCGCTCCACATACATATCTTCTTCCATCAGGGAGCATAAAATCTGTATTCTGGACTTATCCGCCAGACATTTAAATAACTTAATTGCTGATTCCTGATTCATAATTCTTCCCCTTTCTCTCCGCTCAAAGACGCATAGAAACGTTAACGCCTCCATGCCTCTAAAATCTTATCTGCTGTTTCCAGCTTAATCAGTTCAATACATTCTTTTTCACTATCTAAGTGTTCCTTTGCTGCCGCAAGTGATTCCTTCCATGGTGCTATCACCGCAGTAAACTTATCAACAAACATCGTGGCATGCTCTGCTCCATGCTTCTTTGCCAGTTCCTCCGTCACCTGACACAGACTCTTTGCAATACCATAAACATTACTCTTAATCCGTTCCATATTTGCTTCATCTTTTCTGTTTTCCGCAATCAGCGCACGTTCTTTTTTTGCACAATCAACAATCTGTTCTTCAATATAAGCTAAAAAATCATTTACTTCCATTTTAATAACCATGCCTTTCCAGTGCCGGCAAACTTTTAAGGATGTACTCCTTTGTGCAGGCACAAATTTGCTTCTATCACCAGCTGCATTTCATATTATAACCATCTAATCATTCCTTGTCAATATTTATTCTATGTTTATCTAATCAAAATAGTTATCACCATTTTTGCATTATTCTTTTTTTGCTCAAACACGCAAAAAAGCGGACAACAGTTTCTCCCTGTCACCCGCTTTTCACGTCATCAATTGTTGATTATTTCTCCCGGAATCTATCTGGCGATTCACTCAACTGCACGTTTCACTCGTGCAGATAACTCTTCCGGCAGAAATGGCTTCTTCACATAATCAATAACGCCAAGATTTCCTGCTTCCATTACCGTCTCTGCGTCCGCTGCTGCAGTTAAAAACATAACGGGAATTTTGGCAAGTTCCGGATTCTCCCTGATAATCTCGAGTGTCTTTATTCCACTCATTATTGGCATCTCAATATCAAGTAAAATCAAGTCCGGCCGATTGTCTTTCAGATAACTCAGACACTCCATGCCACTCTCAACCTTACACACAATGTATCCTTCTCGTTCCAGGATAAACTCTGCCATCCGTAGATTCATTGCATCATCATCTACAACCAGAATCAACTTTGACGTATTATAATTTTTCAGCATACCCTTTTTTCTCCTCACAATTCAAAATGTCACACCGCCCATACAATCAAACATATTTTACCATCTTTGATTTTATTCTCTCATCCGGTACTCACTATCTTCGTCAATCATATCTAAAATAATCTGTGCAAACTGTGGATCAAACTGTGTTCCACTGCCTTTTGCAATCTCGCCTCGTACCACCTGTTGCGGAAGTACATCCCGATAACTACGCTTCGAAGCCATGGCATCATACGCATCTGCAACGCCGATAATTCTGGCAGTCTCCGGTATCTCATCCTGCTTCAGTCCCTCCGGATATCCACCACCATCATACTGTTCATGATGCCAATGCGCTCCGGTTGCAAGTCCCGGTATCTCTGTCATATTGCTTAAGATATCTGCACCAATTGCTGCATGCGCTTTGATCATCTCATACTCTTCCTCGGTCAAACCGCTGGTCTTATTGATAATGCTGTTTGGAATACCGATTTTTCCGATATCATGTAACAGACCCGCATAATAGATATCTTCCTGCTCCTGCTCCGACTTACCGGCACGACGTGCAATCTCTCTGGCATATTCCGCCACACGCAGGGAGTGACCGTTTGTATACTTATCCTTCGCGTCGATGGTCTGTGCCAAGGTTAACATAATCTGCAAAGACAAACGTTCTACTTTTAGCCTTCTGGCTTCTGCATATCCGGTTTGCCTTTTTACTTCGGCGTCCAGGTCTTTTCGAAGATGATCCAGTTCCAGAATCCTGTGAATTCTTTCTAACATAATATCTGCGACAAACGGCTTCGTAATAAAGTCCTGCGCCCCCAGACGGAATCCCCTAATCTCTGCGTCACGGTCATTATCCGCTGTTAAGAACACCACAGGAATTTCCTTCAACCGTTCTTCCTGCATAATCCTAGACAACACTGCAAAGCCGTCCATTTCCGGCATATGTAAATCCAGCAGAATCAGATTCGGACTTTCTGTCTTCAGATATTCCAGTGCTTCCGCACCGGACTTTACACATACCGTTCGATAGGTATCGTTCAAGAGTTTTTGCGCAAACCGCAGGTTCAGCTCATCATCATCTACCACCAGAATCTGTTCTTTTTCCGCTTCTTTCTCTCGCTCTTCCTCAAGGTCTGCTGTTTCACCATTCAAACGGCATCGGATAGCCTGCAACACCTGACCGTATTCATTCATCATCGCTGCATGCTTTTGCATGATTTCCTCAATCCGACCTTCTTTCGCTGCAAATTCCAATTCTTTTGCAGCGTCCGAGAGCGCAACAGCACCGATTGTAAGAGAGGTACTTTTCAGTGCATGTACATTGATCCGGTAATTCTCCCAATCCTCTTTGTTGTAACTCTCTGTGATACGTTCCCTGCGTTCATTTTCCAAATAACTTTTTAACATCTCCAGGTAAAACTCTTCACTATTACAACAATACTGCATAGCAATCTCATAATTCAAATACTCTGCCGGTTGCTTTACAGCTTGCGTTTCCTGCTGCAGATGATTTACTTCTGTTTGCTCTTCTTTTTGCGCAGGCAAAATCTTTTCTTCCGGAAGGTATTTCCGTATCATCGCTTCCAACTTCCGCGGTATAATCGGCTTACTCAAATAGTCGTTAAACCCTTCTGCCAAATACATCTCCCGCACACCGACAATCGCATTTGCAGTCAAGACAATCACCGGTGTATCTTTACAGCAATTTTCCTCCATTGTCTGCAAGTGCTTTAACGTCTCAACACCATCCATCTCCGGCATCATATGATCCAATAGAATTATGTCAAATGCCTCTCTTTTTACAAGTTCCAGACACGTTTGTCCCCGGTCGCAACACGTAACGTCAACTTTCGTCCGCTTCAAGAGATTTTTCACTACAGACAGATTCATTTCGTTGTCATCTACCACCAGTATTTTGGCCTGCGGTGCTTCAAAACTTTCGTGGTATCTCTGCATAGACTGCACATAATTGTGGTACTTTTCTTCAAAATCACCCACACATTCCTCGCTGGTAACTTTCTGCGGGATTACAATGGTAAACGAAGACCCCTCACCGTAAACGCTCTCTACCGTCATATTACCGTTCATCAGTTCAAGTGCTTTTACCGTAATCGGGATACCAAGTCCGGTTCCTTCGACATTATGATTTTCCCGTATGTCTAAACGTTCAAAATCGCCAAACAGCTTATCCATATCTTCTTCTCGAATGCCGATTCCGGTATCAGTGATAATAAATTTCAAATTCAACGTCTGTTCCTGCACCAGCTCCCCCTGTACGGATAATTTAACACTTCCGGTCCGCGTATACTTGACCGCATTTCCCAGAATATTCATCACAACCTGACGAATCCGTACTTCATCGCCAAACAGACAATCCGGCAGACTTTGTTCTACTTCTACAACAAAATCCAGCCCTTTCTCCTCTATTTTTATCTGTATCATATTAACAACATCATTCAGCACGGTACTCAGCTTATAATGATCATTGACAATCTCCATCTTTCCTGCTTCTATTTTCGACAAATCCAAAATATCATTGATCAGCGAAAGCAGGGTACTGCTGGCATTTCGAATATTAACCGCATACTCTTTCAGTGTTGCGTTTTCGCTCTCGCGCAATATCAATTCGTTCATACCCATGATTGCATTAATAGGTGTTCGTATCTCATGCGACATCCGGGCAAGGAAATTGGTCTTGGCCTGATTGGCAACCTCTGCTGCCATCTTGGCACGGCGCAACTCTTCACTTTCTTTTGCTTTTTCCTCCGCACCGTAGAGAAATGCCATACCGATTGCCAGAAGCAGCAGCAACAAACAAAACACCCAGAGAGCCAGCGTAATAATATAGGAAATGCCCTCGGCGGCGACCTCCTCCGGTACCATACCTGCCAGCAACAAATCCATATCGCCGACTTCGGCTACAAACAAATACATCGGTTTATCTTCTGAGTCGCAAAAATTTGCAGCTGCTGAAGCAATATTCATTTTGTCGCTGATGAGTGCAAATGTTTCTTTCGCTGCAGGCTCCTGCCAGAACGGTATCTCTGCTTGCCGCTTACCGTCCGGAACAATAATTTCTCCTTCATGGTCTGCAACCAGCGCCCTTCCCTCACCGGCATAAGCAACAACGCCAAATTTATCATATAGCAGTGCTTCTTCTACGAATTTGTAAAGAACATACTTAATATTTCCGTTATGATATACCGGAACGGTAAATAGCAGACCTTGCCCCTCTTTGTAAGATACTGCAACATTTCCGCGGAAAGAATTCTGAATACCGGAAAACGAAGCTGCCTGTACTTCTTTTCCATACACTACAGAACGATCAATATCAAGAATCCCCCAAGAAGCGTCTGTATCTTCATTCTGCGCCATTTCCATGATTTCCTGCAAACTCTCTGTATCACTTTGCAAATAAGATGAAATCGTCTCAAGATTTGTTATTTCTTTCTGCAGCTTCTCGTTTACCAGTTCTGCCATGGTAACCGCTTGTTTTGTCACCTGATTTTCGATGTAATTATGTAACAACGTCTGCATCTTGCTGCGCATTAACAAACCTACCAACGCTAAGATTGCCACAAAACACACCAACATCCATATGACTCTGCTTTTCCCTGATAAAAATCTATTCTTCATAAATTCTTACACCCTCTACAAACCAATCAAAATTCTCCAAAATCACCTGATCACTGATTGCTTCTTTTTCTCCACAGCGTAAGCGCCCCTCATTGTCAAGAATCAAACCGGAAAACACATCCCGACCGGATATAATCTCCTGTTTTGCAACTTCTACTTCCTGTTTTACCTCATCCGTAACCGCTTCAGAATACTCCGACAGTCCCACGGCCTCCGCCTCTAGACCAATCCAGTAATTCTCATCGACATTGCCTTTTCCCACCATATAGGCCCGAATAATCTCTTCATACACCAGATTCCATCTGCAACTTACTGTTGTCAGATTATTCGCCGAAGCAGATTCGGGCGCAAGATGATAACCGATGGAATACACACCTTCGCTTTCTGCCACTTCTATCACGTTCGCCTGATTTTGATGGTATGTAAGCACATCTGCCTGCTCATTTTGGAGCAAGTCGTATGCCGCTTGTTTTTCTTTTTCTGCATTATCCCAGTCACCGGTCCACTGTACCACGACCTCCGCAGTAGGATTTACACGCTTTACACCAAGTGTAAAGGCATTGATTCCACGATTCACTTCGTTGTTTTCCATCGCCGCAACATACCCTATCTTCCCTGTTACGGTCATTTTCCCGGCTACAATCCCGGCAAGATATCTTGCCTGATACATACGTGCAAAATATGAAGTCATATTGACATCATGGTACTCGGACGAATTAACATAAAATGCAATCTGCGGGTACTCTTTTACTACTTCTTTTGCTTCTTCTGAATATCCGTAACTGTTGAGGATAATCATCCCCACGCCCTCTTCTGCTAATTCATGGATTGCTTTGATACAATCCCCGGAAAACTCCTTTACATGTTCTCTTATCAGAAGCTTTCCCCCAAGCTTCTCACAGGCAGCCTTCACACCCTCGTAGTGCATGCCGTTCCAGCCATGTTCTTCGCTGCTTCCGGTCATAATAAATCCTATCTTTGTTCCGTTTTTTTCTTCTTTTCCAACAAACAAAATCACAGCAACGATTGCCAGAACCACACAGCATGCGCAGGCAGCAACCAATACCCTGGCACGATTTTTATTCATGAACAACAACCCCTTCCACATACCAGTCAAAGCTGTTCAACATCACCGCATCTGACATACTCTCTCCTTCTGCAACTCTCAAATTACCTTCGTTATCACGGATTGGTCCATAGAACACATCCACCATGCCGCTTTCTAACTGTTCACGCTTTTCTGCAATCAGCGTCCCCACGCCGTCTTTTACATTCTGCGTCAGCGGCGCCAGTCCCACAACTCCGGTATTTGCACCTTCCCAGTAATTATTGCCCTTAAATTTCCCCTGCAGGCATTTTAATATGTATGGTTCATAATAGTTTTCCCACTGCCACACCGGCGCAGTAAGATATGTTTTCGGAAACTCTTTTGCATTATCAAGATTATATCCGATCGACCAAACACCACGTTCCTCTGCCAGTTCTAACACCCTAAGAGAATCCGTGTGCATCGCTATCACATCAATCGCATGCGCATCAAACAACTGCTCCGCTGCCGCCCCTGCTGTCACATCGTCCGTCCATGAATTACACCACTCAACATATACAGATGCATCCGGATTTACTGACTTTACACCGAGAGTAAATGCATTGATTCCGCGAATAACCTCCGATATCGGAAACGCTGCTACGTAACCGATTTCATTGGTTTCTGTTTGCAGACCTGCTACAATCCCGCTTAAATAACGGAACTGATAAATTCTTCCGAAATAGGTTGCCAGATTTTTATCCTGCCGGATTCCCGTCGCATGAAAAAAGTAAATATCAGGATTCTCTTTTGCTGCTTCCTGAATCTCTTCTCCGTAGTCGTAAGAACTGCATATAATAATCTCACAGCCGCCATCGATTAACTCTTGGATTACCTTTTTCCCCTCTTCATCCGTAGGAACGCTTTCCTTATAGACAACATCCAGATTTAATTTCTGTGCGGTCTTCTGCATTCCTTCGTAATGTGATTGACTGTAGCTTTTATCATCACAGGTTCCGATTAGAACAAAGCCCACCTTCGTCTGTTTTTTCGTCACATCGGTATCTTCTTTTTTGGCATTAATCAAAAAAATACCTACTACTGCAACCAGCAACACCGCCGCTGCTACACCAGCTATTTTTTTCATATACCCATCCTCACCTTATTTGCCCTCGTATTGTGGTGCTTTTACCGCTTTACCACGTTAACTGCATACAAAGTACATTATATCACAGCACCTTAAAAACAGCTGATTTATTTTTCTTCCTTATAAAAAAAGCTGTACCATCAACTTAAAAATTTTTATCTAATTTTCCGACTCTTCTATACAACACCCACATAGCGTAACAACCAGTATCCTAACCCTAACACCCAGCTCGAAAAGATTCCATACAAAATCACCGGACCTGCTATGGTAAATATCTTACAACCGATACCAAACACCTGTCCTTCTTTTTGGAATTCAATCGCGGGCGCAGCAACCGAATTCGCAAATCCGGTAATCGGCACCAGACTGCCTGCACCTGCATGTTTTGCGAGTTTTTGATACAGATTCAGTCCGGTCAATATTACTGCAATCAAAACCAGCGAAATACTCGTTGCAATCTGTGCTTTTTCTCTTTCCAGTCCGCCCCAGTTCATATAGGCATTCATGATGCCCTGTCCGATTGCACAAATCAAGCCCCCGATCCAAAATGCATTCCACATATTAACCAGACGGTTATTCACCGGCGTGACTCTTTTTACATAGTCGTTATACAATTTATCATGTACCTGCTTATCTCCTGTTTTGACCACATCCGATGCTTTCACTTTCTTTTTTGCCATCGCATTTTTCCTTTCTTTGCTCTGATTCTTCCACAACCTGCCCTCTCACCTTAGTGCACGTTAATCACCATTTCCCACAACACTCCGAACGCCTTTCCAAGTGCAAATGAGGTTACGATGTACGCTAGTCCAAATTTCAACCGGATACGCCGTACAAACACAGGAATTACATTCACCGTCTCTGCCAATGCAATGGCAAGACACCCTGCATGAATCCCACTGAACACGCCATATAACGCCAGGAACCAGGCTCCAAATGGTAATTCCGGCCGGTAGATACTCACAATGCTGCCAAGCGCTCCGCCAACTACAATACTGTCTTCAATCAAGCCAAGATGCTTTACTGTTTTGGTCCGGGCAACAATCCTTGTAACCACACCAATCATAACCGCAAATGCAAACACACCGGCCGCTACAAAAAAACCTGCAGCCGCCCCGATGAATGCTAAAATGCATTGTTTTATTATCATCTTTTTGTCTGCCCTTCCTTACTGCGATTCCTGCATTTTTCCTTCTCTTGATGCGTTTTCAATCACGGTTTTATTGACGTTTTCTTCATACAAACGCAGTTGCACCTGCAACGGAGTCGGATCACTGTCAATTTTCAGTCGGGAAAAATGATTAAAAAACAAAATAATTCCTACCGGCAGACCGATTGAGTATGCAATCTCTATTACCTTACTCTCCACCTCATTTCCGAGCACCAGCTCTTCCATCATCCGAAACACATCGCCTACAGCTACGTCCTGATTGAAAGTCATGATCGTAAAGGCCGCACCAAAAAAGACTGCCAGACAGACAAACACTGTCTTAACTACCTCTAAGATTACATGCAGCTTTTTCGGCGGTTGATACGAAACGATGAACTCGTCCTCGCCGGCATTCACCCATTCGATATTTTTATATTTTGCATCCAGGACTTCAAACAGCCGCAAGATTGAAAACACAATTTTCTCCGGTTTATTTTCCTGTATTTTAAGCAGCACTTCCTGTTTGATTAGTTTGGCTAGCTTTTTATCATTACTAAAAACTTCTGCAATATCCTCAATGCGGACACTTCGCGCAGAAACAATACTGTACCGTTCCGCTTTTACATACACAACTTTTTCCTGTGTTGGTTCCTTCATATCAAAATACCTTCCTGGGGAATACTCCGCTTCAAAAAAATCACGCATAACACAGCAACCGATATCAGGATAAAAAGAATTGATATTCCGATAAACATACGTTTTGTCATCTATTGCCATCCCTTTCTGTTTTTCTTACCGTTAGTGTGTCTGAATTACAGACAATTATTCCAAAAAAAATACCGTCTCTTGACGGTATTTTTCTAAATAATAAGTTGTTCCCGCAATCGCAAAAGCAGCTTTTTTTCCATTCTGCTCACCTGTACCTGACTGATTCCGAGAACCTGTGCAACCTGCATCTGTGTCCGCTCTTCAAAAAAGCGCATACGAATCAGACTCTGCTCCCGTTCCTCCAGCTCTGATATAATTTTTTTCAATGCCATATGATTAATCAGACGTTCGTTTTGATCCACTTCTTCTGCAATTTTATCCATTAACACAATATCACTTCCATCACTGTGATAGATTGTCTTATTTAATGATTCTACCTCTGCGGAAGAATCCAGTGCCATTACGATTTCTTCCTCTGCAAGTTGCAGACTTGCTGCTAACTCTGCCAACGTTGGTTCCCTTCCATATTCATTTTCCAGTGTTTCCTGTACCTTCCTGACTTTGCTTGCCGTCTCTTTTAGCGTCCGACTGACTTTAATCATTCCGTCATCCCGTAGAAACCGTTTTATCTCGCCGGTTATCATAGGTACTGCATAGGTAGAGAATTTCACATCATACGACAGTTCAAATTTATCAACTGCCTTCATTAAACCGATACAACCAATCTGAAACAGATCATCTGCCTCTTGTCCCCGTCCTAAAAATCGACGAACAATACTCCAGATCAGTCCTATATTCTCCGTAATCACCCTGTTTCTCGCACCCGTATCGCCCATTTGTGACAGGCGGATCAGTTCCAAGGTGTTCACTGCTTATGTACCTCCGATTCTCTTCTTCATCCGGATCCGCGTTCCTTCTCCCGGTGCAGAATCTACTCGCAATTCATCCGTAAATGCCTCCATAAATGCAAACCCCATCCCGGAACGTTCCCATTCCGGCCGAGTTGTATAGGTTGGTTCCATCGCTCGTCGGATATCCGGAATTCCCACACCATAATCACGGATTTCCACAATAACATCATTCCCTCTGATTTCTGCTTTTAATTCTACGATTCCCTTTTCGTCAGAATATGCATGAATGATTGCGTTAGTAACCGCCTCCGATACCGCTGTTTTCAAATCAGAAAGTTCCTCCAGCGTCGGGTCAAGCCGCGCCACAAATGCTGCAATTACCGTCCTGGAAAAACGTTCGTTCCGTGACTTACTCCGAAAAGACAGCTGTATCTCATCGGTCTCAACCTCTTCTGTTTTCGCAAAAATCTCCCCGGTTCCGGGAAAGTCCGGCAAGATTTCCTGCATGTTTTGATTTGTCCGCTGAATCTCTGTCATCCTATCTCCCCCCTGTCTTTCCACTCATTGCTTCCATCGCGTCTTCTGCGCTGTCAAACTTGTCCATCACACGGTATAGGCCGGAAACCCGCAAAATACGGTCAACCTCCTGTGACACTCCGCATGCCGCAATCTTTCCGCCATCAAAGATTACCTGTTTATATCGTCCCATAATCATTCCGATTCCTGAGCTGTCCATAAAATGTACTTCTCCGAAATCAAACACTACATTCCGCAATGCTTTCCTTTCAATCAAACGATCTGCTTTTGTCCGGATTGCCAGGGAATTATGATGGTCAATATCCGAATGAAACCGAATTAGTAACGTCTTTTGTCTTACGGAATACTCCGGTTCTTCTGCTGAATTTGCAAGTGTTATCTCTTGATACATCCCTTTCTCCTTTCTTAAACAAACAAAAATCGACATAACAAAAAAGACAGTGGTCAGAAATCATCTTCTGTCCACTGTCTAACTTCTCTGCTGTATAATCCCGTTTATCGTAATGAAATCAAACGTTCTGATGCATACCCTGCGAGGCTGGAATCCGGGCAGGTCTTCAAAAGCAAGTCAAAATAAAAGATTGCCTGTTCTTTGTTGCCAAGTTCCTGGTATGACCTGCCAAGATAATAGATTGGGCGGTCATAATCACTATCATAACGATGCGCATCGGTAAGATCCTTGATTGCGTCTTCATAACGTCCGTTATCAAAGTCCTCTCTTCCGGACTGGTACTTATAGGACGCAGCATCCGGCAGAACATTATCACAAAGCTTCTGATAATACTCTTTTGCCTGTTCATTCTCTGTCATCGAAATATCAACTTCAACCAGTTCATCTGCTACCTTTAGGCAAAGCAATTCGTCCGGATTCTTCCCATTGTTAGACTTTACCTGTCGGTCTACCAGATAATCCACATAGGCATTCATTGCTTCAAACAAGCTCGTAAACAACTGCATGTGCTCCGGATTCTCGTAGGCAACATACTCTATCTTTGTCTTGGCATCCGCTACCTGACGTTCCAGTTCTTCGTTGTTCAGTTCCAACGACTCTATCTTGGTCTCAAGCGAACGAATCTGTGCAATCTTTGAATTCAAAGATTCACTGTAGTCAATCTCTTGCGCCATATATTCCTCTCGGATTCCGGCTTCGCGCCCCGGCACGATCAGGAAAAACACAACGGCAATACCAATCAAAATACCTGCGAGTAAGCCGACAAATGCCATAACATTGGGTCTATCCTCACGGTATTTTTCTTCTTCAAATGCCGGAGCCGGAACTCCGCTGAACACATCCAACGGAGACTCTGACTCTTCACTATTCATCGGAACGCCGCTGTTGACAGAATGCTCTATTTCGGCCAAATACCGAAGTGCAGTTGTATTGGAACGGTCAATCTTCAGTACTTTCTTCAGAAGGCGCGATGCGCGTTCCGGTTCGTTTGCCTTCATATGAAGTAACGAAAGTAACAACATGGCACGCACAAAGTTCGGATGCATCCCGACTACTTTTTTCAATTGGATGATGGCAAGATCATCGGTTCCCTGCTGTGCAGACTCCAATGCAAGGTTATACTTCTGGAAAGCCTGATTCATCGCATGCAACTTCACCGAATCCGCATTTGCCATCTCAAGATACGCATCTGCAGGATTATCCGCCGGTTGATAATGCTTACTGAAAATCCACTCGCGGAAAGCTGCTACGGTCTCTCCGATTTCGTAATAAACAAGTCCCAACAGATTCCGTGCATCTGTGTTCCGTTTGTTCAATTCCAGACTGCGCTTTAACAACACAGTCGCACCACTCAGATCACGTACCTTGGCACACTCCAAACCACGGTTATAGTAGTGTGCGGACTGCTGCAATATTTTTCTATATAAACTCAGTTCAACGCCACAAGTATCACAATGATTCTTGCGCTCCGACACCTGATTTCCACACTTAGGGCAAATCATGTGACTCTCCTCCGTTTTATCCTACTGTTCCGTATATTCGGTGTTCTGTGCACTCATCACGACGCTGTCAATGATGTCCTGCAGGTCTTTTTGCTCGTTCCGGTAAATCTCGTCTTCGGTCTCGTCAATCTCAAGACAGGGGCGGAATTTCAGAACTTCCTCATCAAAGTTAATCATATTCTCAATCCTTTCGTGTGCATATGCCACATATAAATTAATTATACCGAAATCAGTAAGGAATGCAATGATTTTTCTGCGCAAAATGCACGGAAACGCGACAGAGTGTGTTATACTTATACAAACCGTGCAAATATTCGTTTACAAATTGCGACTATACAGATGAAAGGTCTTTAATCTTTCGTAAAGGAGGCATACCGTGGACGATAAAACAATCATTGAACTATATTGGAGCCGCAATGAACTGGCAATCGCCGAGACTGATGCCAAATACGGTTCTTTCCTGCAACGGATAGCACTGAACATACTTAGTCTGGTGCAGGATGCTGAAGAATGTGTAAACGACACCTACCATGCCGCATGGAACAAGATGCCGCCGGAGGAGCCGTTATCACTACGCGCATTTTTAGGGCGCATCGTGCGTAATCTGTCCATCAGCCGTTTCCGTTCCAACCATGCAGAAAAACGGTATGCTGGCATGGAACTGATGCTGTCCGAGCTGGAAGAATGCATTCCTTCCGGAGAATCGGTAGAAGATATCGTAGTGAAAAAATGGAAGACCCAGAAGCTCACTTCCGTAATGGAAAACTGGCTGAGTAGTCTCTCACAGGAGGATTCTGCCCTGTTCCTTCGCCGCTATTGGTACGGAGATGCGATCAAAGACCTCGCAAAAGAATGGGGAACAACCCCGAATCTGTTAGCACAGCGTATGTTCCGGCTGCGAAAGAAACTCAAAACATATCTTGAAGCACAGGAAATCCTGTAATTTCACAAGAAAGGATTCACTCGTATATGAAATCTGAATACATATATGACGCTATCACCAATTTAAATGACGAACTGGTAGATGCCGCCGATAAGTTCCGCAATCAGCGCAAACGTAACTTCCGCAAACAAAGAATCTTTTTTGTTCCGATTGCGCTCGTTACTGCTGCCGCTATTCTTGTGGGGATCTTCTTCTGGCCGAATCCCACAACCTCCCGGATTCTCAAGGCGTATGCCATCGAGGAGGCAAACTATCCTGAAATGGTGCAGTATCCAAAGGATTTATCCGAAAGCGATCCATTTTTCTATGACGCTTATGAAGAGTGGTCTAACAGCCTTCGCGAGCACAGAAACCGCATTACAGTAAATTACAGCAATAAACTGAAGAATTATACTGTCAGCAGTATCCGCGAATTTCTTTCCGATTCCGGCAGTCAGAACCGCTCGATATCTCCGTTGAATATATATATGGCACTGAGTATGCTGGCAGAGATAACAGACGGCAATAGTCGGGAACAGCTCCTTGATTTGCTCGGTTGCTCCACCATAGAAGAACTCCGTTCCACTGCAAGCAATGTCTGGAACGCAAATTACCGCAATGACGGAATCATGACCAATATCCTGGCAAGTTCTCTCTGGCTCAATGATACGGTAAGCTTTAACCCTGCCACAATGAAAACTTTGGCAAATACGTATTATGCCAGCAGTTATCAGGGTGAGATGGGTTCTCCGGAATTCGATACGGCTCTGCAGAACTGGCTAAACGAGCAGACCGGTGGGTTGCTGGAGGAACAGGTGTCCGGCATTTCTCTCAATCCACGCACTATCATTGCACTTGCTACCACGGTACACTTTCAGGCGAAATGGGATTCAACATTTGCCATGAAAAATACAACAGCCCAGACCTTCCATACCCCGGATGGTGATATATCAACGGACTTCATGCACCGTTCCGTATCCAACACTTACTATTGGGGGGATAAGTTCTCTGCCGTTTCTCTGCCTTTTGCAGAAGGTGGTCAGATGAAAATTATTCTTCCGGATGAAGGATACACCCCGGAAGACTTGCTTTCCGATAACGAAACCCTTAACTTTATGGCAGACGGTACACACGATGCAGAAAAGAAAAAGCATCTTATCGTAAACTTAGCAATCCCGAAATTTGATATCAGTAGTCAGCTTGATTTATCAGACGGACTGAAGACGCTTGGTATCACGGATGTTTTTGACCCGACATGTTCCGACTACAGCCCGTTAACCACCGGAACTGCAACTGCCCTCACCGAGTCCATCCATCTTTCACAGGCACTTCACGGAACCCGTGTCACCATCGACGAAGAAGGCTGTACTGCAGCTGCTTATACGATGCTGGCTGTGGACGGTGCAACAATGCCGCCGGAAGAAGTTGACTTTATCGCAGACCGGCCTTTCCTTTTCGTCATTTCGTATCGCGGCGACCTTCCGCTCTTTGCAGGCGTGGTGAATCAGCCGTAACAAAAAAATATGGTATCGACAAATGGGCACGATTATTGACCGCAACTACAAGGGAGGAGATTGATATGCTGACAGAAAAACACGAAGTCTTTACAGGAACCGCTACCATAATTTACGACTTCAACGAAGATCGTCTGATGCGTCAGCAGTGTCAGGCTCGTGAAGATTACCTGTACTGGGAGCGGATCAAAGAGAACCGGAATAAGCGGATGGAAGCAAAAATTGCGGAACAGGAAGCTGAGATTGCCGCAAAAGATGCCGAAATTGCCGACAAAAATGCCGAGCTTGCCGCAGTAAAAGAAGAGCTCGCCGCAGTAAAAGAAGAGCTCGCCAAACTCCGTAATAAGAACAAATCTCAATAATATGAAAGGTTTTCGCATCTCACCGATACGAAAACCTTTCTTTTTCATTCAACGTACATTTCACACTTCTACACTTACGTTACACCAGCATCCGCCTGCGCTGCACGCACATGACCTCCTGCAATCCATACTTACTAAGTAACACCCTGGTAGCATCGCCATCTGCACCTACGTCCTGAGCCTCATGTGCATCCGAACCAACTGTAACATACCGACCACCACAATCCTTATACAATGCCAGCAGTTCGTCCCCCGGCATCGTCTCGCTGTGTCCTTTCCGAAGCGAGGACGTATTGATTTCAATCACCATATCCTGATCCACAAGAACTTTAAATATCTCTCTTAGCTTCGCTTCCTGATAATAGATTTCTCCGTAATACCGTTTTGGAAAGTCAATATGCCCCAGTGCATCAAAGCCGCCCTGCTTTACGGTTTTCAGCACCTCTTCCCAGTACAGCGTGTAAAATTCCTTTGCTGAGTACTGTTCTCTTACTTTCTGGCAAGGAAACATATCGCCGATCCAGTGAATACTCCCAATGATGTAATCATACGGATATATCGATAACTCCTTCAGCTTATCTGCATATAGATGTGGCTCCCCAAACTCAATTCCTGAAAGAAGCTTTACCCTGCCCTCGTACTTGTCTCTTACCTTCCGGTAGTTTGCAAAATACTTATCCAACGCATAATAATTGTATCCGTAATCATTCGGATTCAAGTCCACGTGATCTGTAAAACACAAGGTTGTAATCCCTTTTGCAAGCGCTTCTTCAGCATATAGTTCCATCTTGGCTTCCGAATCACAGGAAAACTCCGTATGAACGTGTAAATCAACCCGCATAGTATTCCTCCTTTGTAAGTGCCAGCTCTAAGACTTTCCACTTCTCGCCGAACAGCTCACAAATGATATCCTCTGTCTTAACATCGCGGAATCCGGCTGCCTTATAACAATAATATGCAGACGGATTGTTCTCAAATGCTCCCAGCGTCACCTTCTCTGCCTTAAAAATTTCGAATGCAAAACGGATCGCAAGAGAAATCATTTCCTTGCCGTAGCCTTTGCCGCGCTTCGTGTCATCCACGATAACAAAACCAAGACGCAGCACTTTCTTCTCCTCATCCGTGTACCGCATCACAAGATGCCCCACAATTCCACTCTCATCAAACGCCGTCATCGGATAAAAATTGTCCTGCTCACTGCAATCCCCGTTGCAATCCACATACTTCTGATTCATATCCGCTTCCGTAATCGGAAACGACTCATATCGGTCGGACGTCCACTTGCGGAACGCAACCTCATCCTTGCACCACGAAATAATCGTCTTCGCATCACTTGTCTTATATGGTCTTAAACGTAACATACTACGTCCCCCTTTCTTTCTATTCGAAATTGGAATTTGACTACCTCATTACTTGCCATGAAGTTCCATTAATAAAGCTACCGTAATATCCTTTGCTATACTAGCCGCTTTTTCACAATTTTCTTCAAAATGACCAGTTCCACTATGTGTTGCGGTGTCTGTAATACACCTGATAGAAATAAATGGTATGTTATTAACATAGCACACATGAGCAATGCTTGCCGTTTCCATATCCACAGTTAATGGTTCAAATTGTTCATTAATCTTTTGACGTCCCTCATCTGCTATGAATGCTTCACCTGTTACCATTCGTCCCCAAAAAACTTTATAGTTCTGCTCAAGTTTATCAACGGCTTTTTTAGCCAAACTCAACACCCCCTGGTCTGCCTTGAAAAAAACGTTTTCTAACCAAGGATGAAATTCTGTTAATATATTCGGAGCAACGTCATGATATGCAACTTCTGTAGAGATTACTGTGTCAAAGATTTCAAGTTCTTCATTCATTCCCCCTGCTACACCTGCATTGATAATAGCATCTACATGGTATGTATCTACTAATATTTGTGTTGCAATAGCAGCATTTACTTTACACACTCCTGAAAACAAAACAACAACTTTCACATCGCTTATTGTTCCTTCGTAGAATTTCAGCATTGCTTTTTCAGTTGTTTTACACTCACATATTATTGGTAAAAAAGGAGCAACTTCTCTATCTCCTGCACAAATAATACCTACTTTCATATTCTATCCTCCAAATTCTTATTCATCTGCTCGACCTATTCAGGTTTGTCGAACTCTATACAATTCCTCTTATTTGTACTATGATATTCACTCTTTAAGATGGAAAAAATCATAAGGTCATGATACTGCCCATTTTTATAGAGGCTTTCTCGTAATAAGCCTTCTTGTACAAACCCAAGTTTCTGCAACACCTTCATTGAACCAATATTGCCTTTCATTACCTTTGCAACGATTCTGTTTAATCCATACTCCTCAAAGCCAAATTTCAGCATTGCATCCAATGCTTCTGTCATAATTCCCTGTCCCCATAATGCATTATTTAAGCAGTAACTAATCTCCGCACAGCAGTTAGATTTATCAATATCAAAAAATCCGCAATGTCCAATGAGAGAATTATCCTGTTTTTGAGCAATTCCCCATCTGATTCGCTGTTTCTCATCAAAAAACCTCTGCATTCCGTTAATCAATCTTTTAATATATGCCATATCATTAACAGCATTATGGGTTAGAAATTCGCAGGTAACTTCATTCGATAATATTTCAAAAAGACTATTGTCATCTTCTTGCGTAATCTGTCTT
>JAZNXH010000182.1:0-13297 GCA_045593785.1 Lachnospiraceae bacterium | reverse complement strand
GTGCGCGCTATGGGTATTGTCAGAGATTGATGTGCGTCAGTTGATTATTCCGAATCTATCGACATTTACCAACGTGACTTATTGGTGTCTTATGCTGATTCCCTTACCTTTGGTTCTCTATATGAATGAGATTCAGGGGGGAAGATACGAAAAGGTTTATCAGATTTCGTTTGTATATTCTTCCCTGATATTAATAGGCGGAACATTATTACAGGTATTGGATATTCTTCAGTTTGTAGAACAATTGATTTATGTACATATCGGAATAGCAATTGCAATTATTTGTGTTCTTGGAACAATTACGGTAGACTTATTCGTGAAGCATGTACGGGATTATATGCCGGTTGCGATTGGCGCGTATGGTTTGCTGGTTACTTCCGTTTTGGAAATTGTGCTGTATTATATTGACGTTGGCCTTACGTTGGGAACCGTTCTGTTGGTTGGTCTGATGTTTTTGTTAATTATGGCAATTATCAAGACCGGTCAGGATATGCTGAATTCCGAACGGAAAAAGCAACAGGCGATAGCAGCGAGAGCTTCTCAGGCAAAGTTTCTGGCCAATATGTCACATGAGATTCGGACACCAATCAATGCAGTTATTGGAATGAATGAGATGATTCTGCGTGAGAATGATCTTAATTCAATTCATGAATATGCGCAGAATGTACAGAGTGCCAGTACCATGTTGTTAGGATTGGTGAATGACATCTTGGATTTTTCAAAGATAGAATTTGGTCAACTTGAACTGGTTGAAGACACTTACAATGTTGCAAATTTGATTCGGACGGAAATCCTGCTTCTAAAGGCCAGAGCAAATGATAAAACAATTGCAACTAAGCTGGATATTGATCCTTACATTCCGGTTCATTTATATGGCGATGAATTACGAATTAAGCAAATTGTTACGAATGTTTTGTCCAATGCAGTAAAATACACCAGGGAAGGTAGTGTTTCGTTTAAGGTTAATTTTGAATGGATTGATACTGAAAATATCCGTTTGTGTTTCACTGTTTCGGATACCGGTGTCGGAATCCGAGAGGAAGATCTCTCAAAATTGTTTGATAGTTTTAAACGTTTGGAACAGAATAAAAACAGAAATATCGAAGGAACCGGTCTGGGATTAAATATTGCAAAACAGCTGGTTGACCTGATGCAGGGTACTATCGAAGTGGAGAGCGAATATGGGAAAGGTTCTGTATTTACCATCAAGATACCGCAGAAGGTAATGGATAAAGCAGCGATGGGCAATCTGAATTCCGCAATTCAGGATGAGAAGAAGAACAAACCGGAAATCAAGCGTTTTACAGCAAAGCAGGCCAGGGTTCTTGCAGTGGATGACAATTCCATGAATCTGGCGGTTGTAAAAGGTCTGTTAAAACGCACCGGAGTTCGGTTAGATTTAGCAAACAGCGGAAGAGAATGTCTTGCTATGACTCAAAAGAATCAATATGACATTATCTTTATGGATCATATGATGCCGGATATGGACGGTGTTGAGACGCTACATCTGTTACGAGATGATTCTAAGAATCCAAATCACGATACTATCGTGATTGCGTTAACTGCGAATGCAGTTGCCGGTTGTCGGGAGATGTATCTGAAATATGGATTTGATGAATATATATCAAAACCGATTGAGATAGAGAAACTGGAAAGTCTGTTGTTGCAATTTTTACCGGAACATCTGGTTGTCCAAGAGGATAATAAAAATGATGCTGTTGCAGATAGCGAACCGAAAACGTTTGCTTCAATGCCGGATACAGAGGAGAGAACCGTATCCGTACAAGAACTTCTTGTAATAGATAAGCAATCCGGGTTGTCATATGTTATGAATTCAGAGGAATTGTACCAGGAGATACTTCAGTCATTCTATGAACAGATTATAGAATATCTGCCGCAATTAGAAGAATGTCATCGTGCGAAAAATTGGTCTGCTTATGCAGTACTGACGCATGCAATCAAAGGCAATGCACGGAATATTGGTGCAAATGCATTTTCTGATTTTTCGAAAAAACAGGAGTTTGCAGCAAAAGCGCAAGATGAGGCGCAGATTCTGGCTGATTATTCACATTATATGGATGCGTTGGGGAAACTCTTAGAACAAGTAAAGCAAATGATAGAATAGCGTTAGAAATGAAAAAGGCTGTATTACTGTAGGATGAAACCACAGTGATACAGCCTTTTTAAGATTAATTGATTACAGATACTGAACAAGTTGATCCAATACCGGAGCATAGTGCTCGTCTACAAGACCAAAGTCTTTGTTCTTGTAAGTCCAAATCGCACGTGCAAGATTCAGTTCCTCAAGCGCCTGATTGATGTCAGCAAGCCATTTGATTGCATCGTGGCAATCTGCCTGATCAATAACACCATACTCACCACAGTAGAGAGGTACGTTGAATTTCTCAGCAACTTCCAGAGCCGGTGCAAACATTTTCTTAAAGTAATTTACATCAATGAGTGCCTCGGAATCTTTCTCAAATTCTGAATCAAAATCAGAACCGAATATTTCGTGTGAACGTTCAAACATTTCACGGTTTGAAAGCGGATACGGGCAGGTATAAGCTTTCGGCATCGTAGGAATCCAATAAGCGCTCTGGTGTGTGTATACGAGCGGGCTGTAGCAGTGGAAGGTGAAGACAATGTTCTCATCATACGGAGCGTCCATGAGTGTAAGACCATAGATGCTACTGTTGAAGATACCACCAATCATGATGCGGATTTCCGGAGCAATTTTACGGATTGCTTCAATTGTTCTCTTTGCGATGCGGTTCCAGTCTTCAGCAACTTCTTTTGCAGTAACTTCATTCAGGAGTTCAAAGGTGATAAGATCGGTGCGGTGACCATAACGAGTTGCCAAAGCCTCCCAAAGATGAATGAATTTTGCTTGCAGTGATTCTTCGTGGAAGAAAGCAAAACAGTCGGTGTTGTCAAAAACAAAGCCGTTTACTTTGTGAATATCAAGGACAATCTTTAAGTTGTTTGCTTCACACCAGGAAATACAATTGTCAATGTATTCATAGCGTGAGTCAATCATATCACCATCGTCCGTTTGGATGACATTATAATCGATGGGAAGTCTGATATGATCACAGCCCCAGGAAGCAATTTTGTCAATGTCGGCTTTGCTGATGAAAGATGCATAGTGGGCATCTGTATAGTTTTCATCAACGCACTGGGAAAGCCAGCCGCCTAAGTTTACGCCCTTTTTGTAACCGGTAAATTCTCGCATAATTTATTCCCTTTCCGTATTATATAGTTTATTTTTGTAATCCCATAAGTAGTTTATTTAACAACAAACGCTGTAGGTAGTCTCCAGGAAGCGTTAGAGTAGTAGAACGTAACACTCGTCATCAGGTATTCTTCGTTGTAATACATGCAGGAAGAAGAACCGCCATCCAAGTTGGCTGCATTCACTGCACCGTGCTCCATCATGACGCTGATGAGGTCAGAGGCAGAAGCACCGAGGTGACCGGAAGCACCACGACCATCTGTTACCAGAAGGAGAATGGCACCGTCAGCACGCTGGCCGATTGCGGTACGTGGATTCAGACCACTTCCCATACCATTTAACTCACGTGCTTCTCCGTTAATTATTAGTTGTACAAAGTGATTGTTCTTGTCGGAACTTTCTTCCTGGAAGGCAACGGCATCACGGATACCGTTTTCTTTGACATAGGTTTCGAATTGTGTTGCATTCATTCCTGCAAGACTTTTGATAACGAGGATGTTATCATTGTTCAAACCAATCATATAGAGACCGGGCCAGGAGGAGGGCTGATTCAATTGAATCTGTCCGTTGCTGACGGCAACACCATACGGACGTGCGCCGGTATTACTGTATGATTCATAAAGTCCTCCGTTTACAGCAGCAATCGCACCGCTTTCTTTAGCTATCACATCGAGGTTTTTGCCGTATTCACCCCAAGGATATGTAGTGGCAACAGAAACACGCGAAGGATCTTCAATAATCATCAGGGTACCGTAGAAGGTGCGTCCGGATATTGGAAGTATCTCGATTCCTTCCGTTGGATCCTGTGGTACAGCAGTCTGGTCATTACCAACAGCTTCGCCTGGCTGCCCGGCGTTTCCGGATAATGAAACAGAACTGTTGTTGGATGAGCCGGCATGCTGTTGATTTGCGGAAATCTTGATTAAGGAAAGGTCCACATCCTCGTCCATGGGCTTCATTGAGTTTTGATTTACCATGGCCTGAATCTCATCTTCGGATAAAAATACAGATGCAAGAAACTTGAGTTGTCCTGTCTCGAGGACTGTAGTTACAAAGAGCTGACGTGCACTCAAGGAAGGACCGTGACAAATCAGATAAATGGACAAAATCAGAAGAATGGCTACAGCACCAATGGCAGTTCCCAGGAACGCAAGTCCTTTTAGCGTATATGTACTTATTTTTTTCAGAAGTTCTTTATTCATAGTGGTTATCTACTTTCGTGTTATTTTGATTTAAAGACCCATTCTTTCTGGATACGGAAACTAATAAAGAAGAGAACCGTATCTACGACTGCTTTTAGTAAAGTTCGTCCAAAGGTTTTTGCAGTAAAGAGGTATGTTAACAGGGATACTAATAATGCAGATACCAGAAGCTGCACAACACATAGCGTCGCATAGCGCAACAAGGATGAATTGTTTCCGGAATTAAATACAAGGGCACGGTTCATCTTATAGTTACATAATGCAGAGATGATGCGTCCGATAAAAGTTGCAATCAAAATGGACAACTCGATTTTTAAATCCCAACCAATCCAATCTAAAACCATTGTCACCAGAGCAAAAACCAAAAGCTCAATCAGGGAAGATAGGAAGGAACTCACTCCAAATTTGAGAATGATGGCATAAATCTTAAGTGAGTCACGAATGGGATGAAAATGTGTTGAGGCGTTTTCATCCAGATATATGGTTCGAATCTTCACTTCGGAGAACGGAATGTTGTGTGATTTCATTTCGAGCAGAACGTTGGTTTCATATTCAAAACGTTCTCCTGTAAATTCTGTCATGCTTTGAATGTACTGTGCAGGAATCGCACGTAAACCGGTCTGTGTATCGGAAATACGAATTCCGCAGAAAAAGCGGAAAACAGCCTTGGTCAGATTGTTGCCAAAACGACTTTTAAACGGGACGTCCGGTTCGGAAAAATCGCGTACTCCAAGGATAACTTCATCGTTACGGTCAAGCATGGTCTGTGCACAGGCGAGGATATCATCCACATGATGCTGTCCATCTCCGTCAATGGTAACGACACCCGGAGAGTCCGGACGGTGTTCGAGGAAGTACCGCATTGCAGTTTTTAATGCATGACCTTTGCCGTAGTTTTTGTCGTGTACGAGCAGGGTACAGGCAGCATGAGAAGCAATGGCCTCAAATGGGGTCAGATGAGATTCATCACTGCCATCATTTACGACAATAATATCATGGAATCCTTTTTCTAATAAAGAATTTACTGTTTTAACTAATTTTTCATCCGGATTCAGAGAAGGAAGGATGACAGTGAGATCTGTATTTTTTATATTATTTGAAGTGTTCATCATTTCAACTCCGTTCGTTTATTGAATCTCCTGCATATCTGCAATCACCCAGTGCGGATTATCAATGCCATCATCGGTATCGTCAACATAGACAAAGAACATGCGGCGATGGAAGATATCATCCTGATGCTTTCCGGTTCTTGTCAGAATCATATGCTTTTCAAAATATATATCACAGGAAAAACAGTTATCTCCATAGACTACAACATTCGAAACGGTTTCTTTCGAAAAAGCAGGTGTGCGGAAGGTGTGATCACTGATGAAAGTGATGTCAATGTTGGTTGCCCACTGATAGGCTACGGTATCATAGTAAGAACCGCGAATTAAATAGTCACGCATGTTATAATAGCCATTTAAGCTACCATCTAAGTCATTGGTCATGAAAAGACTCCATTTTTTAGCGATAGACAATGGATCGAGCACTGCGGACAGAGAATCCGGTAATTCCGATAAACCTGTTTGGGAAGTTAGATTCAGATCTCCGCCTTTTGTGAGAAGATAATTTGTCGGAGTTCCGATATTATCTGTTACAGTAAAGGTCGGAGCCTTAGCGAGACCGTTAAAACTGTATTCAGTAAGCAACGGTACTTCGGCATATTCTGTGATGTATTGATAATCGGCATTGTCCTTCAGAACCGGAGTACATTCCGGAACTTGTCCGTTGATTTGCAAAGTAAAGTTTTCCGGGATTGTTACGGTACAATCAAGGAGCGGAACCGTAACAGTATTTTGTGTTTTCTCAAAAGCGATTGGAGTGTCCTGTTCATCAAGAATACAAAAATCTGCAATTTGGGATAAACCAATCTGATAGGTTGCAAGCCGGAGCGGTTCAGATTGATACTGTGGCGTTAACAAATCAGAAAGACTTGCAGATTCCGGCTTCAGCATAGTTTCAGCTACAAATACACGATAGCAATCCGGGGCAGTAATGGTATATTCATCATATACAGGAAGAAGTGTATCAGATGAACTGTCAAAGTTAAGAGGGTTACCGATAGAATCCGTTGCTTCGAGATATTTTGCCAAAAAGTTTGCATCAATCGGAGTAGCAGCGTATATGCTACAGACAGTGTAATTATTGGTGACAGAAGCATATAAGTCACCTTTGGTTAATGCAATGGAAAAGTCCGCAGGAACCATAAAATCAAACCGTTCATAGGAGACCGGGATGGAGTAGATACGGTCAGATTTGCTTGCATCGAGTAATACCGGACTATCGGTGGTGGCAGAATTACCGTATGCATCTTTGATATCAAAGACAGCAGTGTCAATAAATCCTTCTACAAAATAGGTACTAATACCGTTTTCGCTTGCAATAATGTTTTCTTCTGTTAGTTGAACTTCATTTGCTTTGACAGAAAAACTGTTCGGAACACTGAGCATATAGGAAGTACCTAATGTGTCTGCGGCAGGCATCAGGGAAATAAGCTGCCACTCCGGAATCGAAAGAAATCCGAGTTTCACTTCTTCGGACACAAGAGTAAGCTGAAGGCGTGCAACAATTTTGTTGTTGCAAATGACGTTGTAAATCGGATTGTTTACATCGAAACTTTTTGGAGATAACTCATAACTGAGTTCATGCTGTGTACAGGTGTTGGCAAGTTGAGTAAATAATGCTTCTTTCGTTGTAAAGAGAGGGGCATCGGTATCCGGACTGAGTGCTGTCAGTGCAGTGACATCTGAGTTGCTGATGGCATCCTGCATGTGTGCTATATAGTCCTCGACCATATATTTTGCCTGTGACTTTTCAAAGTTGGAAAGAATATTGTATACAGATAACAGTAGAATGATTACAACCAACGCCAGAATTGAGGCAAAGGCAAGGTAAGCAGTTTTGAATGTTAGTTTTTTCACTTTAGTTCACCTTTCAGAAAAGAATTATGTGCCTTGAGAATTGCAGGATGGTCAGATTTCAGACTTCCTGTAGGAATATTCTCAAAAAAGTCGCATAGTCCGGTATCAAGACCAACCGTGCTACGATATAGACCGAATCGGGTGCAGTCATATACTTTGTTAGGGTTTCGAGTAAGACTTTCACCATAGTATTTCAATTGTGAATCGTATTGGTTCATAGCATTGCGGATAACATCCCAGATGTTCATGCCACCGTATGATTCCAGATCCATTTCCCATTCCATATCAATGGGATTCTCTGCATAGAGATGCAGGTATGCTTTCTTTACACTCCACAAACCGTAACGTCGGAAAGAATCCGGGTAGGAATTCGGATCATTGCTGAGTTCCAGTGCTTTGGTAGCAAGATCAGCTGTCAGACAGTGTACACCATGACCATATTCTCCGTTTAAGTCGTGTGTGACGAGAACACTTGGCTGAAAACGCCGGTAAAGTTCAACAATAAAACCGAGTGCTCTATTGTAGTTAAATAAGCTTTTGGCATGGGAAAGCGAAGTGGAATAGATATCTTCGTGGTTTCCTATGATGGGGTAGTTGCGTACTCCACAGTAATAGAGACCGTTCAGTAGTTCGTGTGTACGGCATTTTTCTGTATGATATGTAAAATATACAACTTGAGTTTTGAATCCGCGTTCGCTGGTGTAATAGGGGATTGTGCCACCGAAAAACAGGATTTCATCATCAGCGTGAGAAGAAAGCACAAGAAGATCCGCTTTATCATGAGGGGGTTCCCAAATTTGTACCCAATCGGGCAATGTGTCTTCCGTAAGTGCAGAAACACCGGCGATGGAAGCACCACCATCCGGAATAATGATTTCCAGAACGTCGGATAGTACAGGAAGCGTTACATACTCATGCAGAAACCCATTTTGTCCGTATAAATACGACACGTTATTGATACGCAGAACCCAAGGCTTAACGCCCGGTTTTCCACCGTACCATCCGGCATTAATCGAACTTTTGTTATAGGGATTTGTTCCGAGATCCCATTCCAGATAGAGACTGTGAACTTTAGAAGCATTTTCGATACGGATAATGGTACCGCCCGGTAATTCTAAAGTTGTATAATATGAGCGATCGGTAAGATACTTACTGTCGTAGCCGTTGGATATTGTAATTGTCGGTTCTGATTCATTTGCTTTTGCAGGAAAAATTGCAGTTGAAACAAATAAGAATATCAGTATGAAAAAAATGGATTTTATATAGGAAATCATATTTCACTCCTTATGTCACTTTCGGCATTATATTATACTTTCAACAATTATGCAAGGAATAAGGAAAATACTCGAAAAATTAAAAATCGATTAAGAAATAATTGCAAGATGATGAGAAAAAGTGCATAATAAGAAAGTGGTGTAAGTGTATATGAAAGATCATGTATGAAAAAACCGAAAACAGATGACAATAGTACCGAAAATATATACTTTATCAGCAGTAAATTATAAATGCAGAGTGGAGGTAAATATGGCAACTGTAACAGTTACAAAACAGAATTTTGAGAAGGAAGTATTGCAGTCTGAGCAACCGGTATTACTTGATTTCTGGGCACCGTGGTGCGGACCTTGCCGTATGGTAGGACCGGTGGTGGAGGAATTATCGGAAGAATGTACGGACGTTAAGTTTGCAAAAGTAAATGTAGACGAAGAAACTGAATTGGCAGAAGAATACAGAATTATGAGTATTCCTACATTGATTCTTTTTAAGAATGGTGAAGTGGCAAAGCGTGTTACCGGTGCCAGAGGAAAGGCAGAACTCAAAGATTGGATTGAGGAATAAACAATAAAGTATGACGTGAGGCATCGACAGAACAGTTGCGGTGCCGGGAAGGTATGGACAAAAGATGGCACTGACAGAAAAACAAGTCAGACGACACAAGTGGGTAATCCGGATAGCAAAGCCGATTTTTCGCTTGTATATGAGACTTGCGTTTAATTATCACTTTGAGCCGATTAAGGATGTGGAAGGTCCGATGATTGTAGTGGCAAATCATAATTGTGATCTTGATCCTGTTATGGTGGGACTTGCCTGCCCTCATATGTATTTTGTGGCAAGTGAGCATATTTTTCGTAAACCGGCGATTGCGTGGCTTCTGGAGGTGTTCCTGGCTCCGATTGCACGCCGCAAAGGAAGTGTGGATGCAAGTACGGTTATGGAAATCCGTTCGAGAATTAAAGCAGGACACAGTATTGCGATTTTTCCGGAAGGGAACCGGTCTCTTGATGGTCGTACCGGATTGATTCATCCGACTACCGGCAAGCTGATCAAGGCATTTGGAGCAACTTTGGTGACTTATCATCTTGAGGGCGGATTTTTTACGACACCGAGATGGGGGTTTGGAATCCGTAAGGGGAGAATGACCGGACGCCCGGTGGGAGTATATCCTCGGGAAGAACTAAAGCAAATGAAGCCGGAAGAAATATTGGAACTCGTACGCAGGGATTTGTATGAGGATCCATACATAACTCAGGAAAAGGAAAAAGTTCGGTTCCGTTCTAAGGCACCGGCGAGAGGACTTGAGACAGCGTTGTATCTTTGCCCACACTGCAAGAGCATCGGTACGATGCATAGTACGAAGAGAGAGATGGTTTGCACCTGTGGATATCATGTTGAGTTTGATGAGTACGGATATTTCACAATTCCTGCAAACAGTGAAAATGTGGTACAAGAACCAATCTTTAAGACCTATACGGAGTGGTATCTCTGGCAACAGGAAGAGATTGCTAAGCTTTATGCTGCTTATTGTGACAGAAAGCACGTGGCGCAACAGGATGATAAACAAACCGGAAGCTTCTCTCTGGATGAGTTTTGTGTCTTCCCGAACAATGAGGTATGCCTGCATGAGGTAGGGGATGATGAACGTAGCCGACCTGTGATGAGCGGAATACTAAAAATCAGTACGGAGGGACTTGCGATTGTAAGTTCTGATGGTGAGCGGAGAGAGTTTCTTTTCAAAGATATTCCTGAGATTAGTCTTTGTGGGCGGAATAAGATGGCATTTATCTGTGACGGCGGATATTATGAAGTGAAGACACATAAGTTATTCAATTCACGATTGGTAATACGCTTATATGAGTTGATAAATGAAAAACAATCAGAAGCAGTACCTGAAAGCTAAATGTATTAATAGAAAAACAGTAAGAAAAATCAATAAAATAACAGAGAGGAAAAGCGTATGGATTTTTCAGCAAGTAACACCGTGTTATGGAACAGTATCCTGCAGTTTGGCATTATTGCAGCTGCAACATTGATTTGTAACATCATTCGAAGAAAGGTGCCGTTTATCCGTAGAGCGTTGGCACCGACTGCGGTACTGGCAGGTTTTGCGTTGCTTTTATTACGCCAGACCGGAGTTCTCAAGATGGATGTGGAATTTCTTGAAATGTTGACTTATCATGCGATTGCAATTGGTTTTATTGCATTAAGTCTTCGGGTAGAGAAGAAAGACACTTCAGTGGAGAAGGGCACAGGATTCAAGAGTGGTGCATTGATTGTAAGTACCTATCTGGTACAGGCACTGGCGGGGCTTCTGGTTACGGTTCCGTTAAGCTATACTGTTATGAAGAATTTGTTCCCTGCAGCCGGTGTATTGCTCCCGATGGGATACGGACAGGGACCGGGTCAGGCAAATAATATCGGGTCAAATTATGAAGAACTCGGGTTTGTCGGTGGACAGACTTTTGGTCTTGCAGTAGCTGCCGCTGGATATCTGTGTGCTTGTATCATTGGCGTGATTTATTTGAATTATCTGGTGAAGAAGAAACAGGTGACTCGTGGAGAACAGGTGACGAAGCTTCGTTCTTTAGATTTGAACGAATATGAAGATGAGGGTGAAATCCCGATTGCAGAGTCAATTGACAAGTTTTCTGTGCAGGTAGCACTTGTACTAATGGTGTACTTGGCCACTTATCTTGTGACTTTGGGACTTACAACCGGTATCGGTATGATATCAGAAGGGCTTTCCAATATGGTATCTTCCTTGTTATGGGGATTTAATTTTATCATCGGTTCTGTGCTCGCAATTGTAACCAGAGTCAGTATTGGGGCATGTCAGAAGAAGGGCATTATCAAACGACAGTATCAGAATAACTATCTGTTGAGTCGTATTTCCGGCGTGGCGTTCGATGTAATGATAGTGGCTGGTATCGCATCCATTAACATTGATGAGTTAAAAGGACTTTGGATACCGTTCATTCTTCTTGCTGTTGTCGGAGCGATAGTGACGTTTGTGTATCTTCTCTGGATGTGTAAAAAACTTTATCCGGATTATGTATATGAAGGTTTTGTATCCATGTTCGGTATGCTGACCGGTACCATCAGTTCCGGTGTGCTTCTGGTAAGAGAAATTGATCCGGAATATAAGACTCCGGCAGTAAACAACCTGGTTATCGGCAGTAGCTATGGTATTGCACTTGGTGCTCCGATTTTGGTCATTGTTGGTTTGATTGCGAAGTCAGAACTGATGCTGTTCGTATGTACAGGTATTATTATCGTATATCTGGCAATTTTACTGTTCTTAATGTTACATAAAAGAAAACGATAAATTTTTCACGAATTCGTTAAAATTACTATTGAGTATTCCTCAAAAATGTGAGAGAATATATCGGAACGTGTCAACCGAGCTAGTGAAGACACGACAAAGTGAAATCAAAAAGAAAGATGTTTGAAAGGAGTTATGGCATGATTTATTCACACGAAGTTGAGAGAATGTGTCCCGTAACACAGGGCGTTAAGCATGGTGCAGCGCCGATTCCCGAGGAAGCAAAATGGGTAAAAGTTAAAGACGTCAGCGATATTTCCGGTTTGACTCACGGTATTGGCTGGTGTGCTCCGCAGCAGGGCGCATGTAAGTTAACGCTGAACATAAAGGAAGGTATCATTCAGGAAGCACTCGTTGAGACCATCGGTTGCTCCGGTATGACCCACTCCGCAGCTATGGCATCCGAAATTCTTCCGGGTCTTACTGTTCTGGAAGCTATGAACACTGACCTTGTTTGTGATGCTATTAACACCGCTATGAGAGAACTTGCTCTTCAGATTATCTATGGCCGTAGCCAGAGTGCATTCTCTGAGGACGGTCTTCCGATTGGTGCAGGTCTTGAAGACCTTGGTAAGGGCCTTAGAAGCCAGGTTGGTACGATGTACGGTACTCTTGCAAAGGGACCGAGATACCTTGAGATGGCAGAAGGCTATGTAAACGGTATCGCACTTGACGCAGAAGGCATGATTATCGGTTACCAGTTCGTAAGCCTTGGTAAGATGACTGACTTCATCAAGAAGGGTGATGACCCGAACACCGCATACGAGAAGGCAAAAGGTCAGTATGGCCGTGTACAGGATGCAGTGAAGATCATTGATCCGAGAACCGATGCAGTTCTTTTTGAGAAATAAGGAGGAGACGGACATGGCATTATTTGAATCATATGAAAGAAGAATAGATAAGATTAATGAGGTTCTGAACAGCTATGGTATCGCTTCCATCGAAGAAGCTGAAAAGATTACCAAGGATGCCGGCCTCAATGTATACGATCAGATTAAGAGCATTCAGCCGATCTGCTTCGAGAACGCTTGCTGGGCATACATCGTAGGTGCAGCAATCGCAATCAAGAAGGGTGCTAGAAGAGCAGCAGACGCAGCTGCAGCAATCGGTGAAGGTCTTCAGGCTTTCTGTATTCCTGGTTCAGTTGCTGACCACAGAAAAGTAGGTCTTGGACATGGTAACTTAGGGAAGATGTTATTAGAAGAAGAAACAGAATGTTTCGCATTCTTAGCTGGTCACGAATCATTTGCAGCTGCTGAAGGTGCAATTGGTATCGCTGAAAAAGCTAACAAAGTTCGTAAGA
>JAZNXH010000181.1:0-6264 GCA_045593785.1 Lachnospiraceae bacterium | reverse complement strand
GTTACCCTTCTGAAGCGGATTCCAGAGTTTCAGCGGTACGTCATTTGCCTTTGCAAGTTCCGGTTGGAACCGTCCGGCCCGCTTCACTTCCAGCGTATATCCGTAACAGGTGATATTATGATTTACGCGAAAAGCATGAATCTGATATCCTTTTCTTTCAATCAATTCCTCCGCTCCGGACAGCTCGATAAATTCCAGTTCAAACGGAAGCTCCGGTGCAATGATACGGAGCGCATTTACCACACGTTCCAAACCTTTCGGGCCAATCAAAGTCACCGGTTCACTCCGCTCTGCATTTCCCATCGACAGGAGCAGTCCCGGAAGCCCGCTGATATGATCCCCGTGAAAATGCGTAAAGCAGATGGTATCAATCGAGTGGAAGCTCCAGCCGCCTTCCCGAATCGCCACCTGCGTTCCTTCCCCACAGTCAATCAATAGGGAACTGCCGTTTAATCTTGTCAGCAGGGCGGTTAGCCACCGCTTCGGAAGCGGCATCATCCCACCGGTTCCCAACAAACATACATCCAACATCTATAACTTCCAAACCTTTCTGCACCAAACTCTGTTTGTTTCCTTATAGCAGCTCGCTTGCCTGTTCCTCTTCGGGTGCCACGGCAAACGATGCAATCCACTTGTCATAACAATCTTCACACACGGCAAACCGATGTCTTACGGTATCCTTTCGCGAAAAATACCCCCAGGTTTTCTCCACGGTCAAGGTCTCTTCCGGTTCTCCGTTCGGAAGGATACTAAGGTCTTTTCCACAGACATTACAACACTTGTGTATATTCAAATTATCTTTATTCTTCTGCATAAGTGATACCCCCCAGGGGCTATTTTATCACAAATTGTTCACTTCTCCTAGTGGTAATCTTGTCCACGAATTCCACATAATAATCGCATCTTCTCTTGGTTTCGCGTAAAAATCCTTGCGGATTCCCGCGTCATGGAAGCCAAGTTTATGATACAGTGCAATTGCCGGTGTGTTGCTCACACGTACTTCCAAAGTAAATTCCGTAAAGCGCATTTCCGCTGCCTGCTGCATCAGTTCGCGGAGCATCTTTTCTGCGACACCTCTACGCCGGTACTCCGGTGCAACCGCTACATTCGTAATCTGACCTTCGTCAATCACACCCCATAGTCCACAGTATCCGAGAATTTCTCCGTCTTCCTCTGCCACCAGATAGATATCACTCTGCGCTTCGATTCCCTTACGGAAACTGTCTGCCGACCATGGCTCTGAAAATATCGTCTGTTCAATCCGCGCAACGGCAGATACATCTTTTGCCGTCATTCGTCTGATTTGAATCATTGATGTTACTCCCTATTCCTTATTCGCCGGTCTTCTCCAAGCGTTCACGCTCTGCCTGGGAAAGTCTCAAGTACTCCGGTACGAGTTCCGAGCCCGGTATCATCTTTCCTTCCTGTGCCTTCTTCAACGCAAGCGCCGCAAGACTGCCCGCACGCTGGCGATTCTGATGCAATGAAGCAAACCTGTATTTCACTGTCAATCCTGCCTGAATCTGTGCCTTGTAGGCATCGACGCCATCACCCAAAAGCACCACCGGCTGCTGCAAGCCATTCAGCTCAGTAAGAATCTCATCGAGTGCACATGCCTTCTGCGTTACCACCGGCACCAGTTCCTCACCTTCATAGCGGTACACCGCCGTATACACCTGATTGCGTCTCGCATCCATCATCGGACAGATCAGTTCTCCACAGCCAAGGAAATTCCCGGCAAGCATCTCTAAGGTCGGAACGGCAATTACCGGTTTGTTGAGTGCTGCTGCCAGCCCTTTCACCGTTGCAACGCCGATACGGAGTCCGGTAAATGAACCCGGCCCTTCCGATACTGCAATCGCATCCAGTTCCGCTTTCTCTGTGTCCGTCATTTTCAGAACTTCGTCAATCATCGGAAGCAGAGTCTGCGAATGTGTCTTCAGATAATCCACCGAATACTCCGCCAATATTCCGTTTTCCGTTGCAACTGCTACCGATGCCACCTGACCGGAAGCGTCCACTGCTAATATCTTCATATTATTTTACCGTAATCCTTCTATAATCGAACCCTTTGGTCAGGTCCTTCTCAATCGTAATCTGTACTGCCTCTTCCGGTATCATCTCCCGGATCATGTCCGCCCACTCTACAAGACACACTCCGCCGGCCGTGAAATACTCCTCACAGCCAACTTCATACATCTCCTCTGGGTCTTCAATCCGGTACACATCAAAATGATACAGCGGCAATCGTCCGTCCTCATACACCTGCAAGATGGTAAAAGTCGGACTGTTCACCGGACCTGCAATCCCAAGTCCGGCTGCAAAGCCTTGTGTAAATACAGTCTTTCCTGTTCCAAGGTCACCGTTCAGGCAATACACATTGCCCGAAACCGCCTGTTCTGCCAGCGATTTCCCGATAGCATAGGTATCCTCAGGACAAAAACTCTCTAATACTCTCATACTATCTTTCTTCTTTCTTCTTTTTCGCCGGGCGGTCAATCACATCGTGCTTCATTTTTTTCGACGTTTCCATCAGCGCTTCCGGCTTTGCAATCAGTTTTTTGATTTTGCGGAATGCTTCTGCATAGATCAATCCATCTGTTGCACGTTCATCCACTACAAAACGCAACTTCAGATAAAGTTTTCGAACCGCATTGCCATCCTTGTCAAGCTCATAACGTACTTCTTTTCCGCCAAGCGCCCCAAAGATGGAGACCGTTCCAAGTTCATAAATATGATGGAACACCGGCGCAACCCCAATCGACCCCATATTGGTAATGAAAAAGCTGGAATGAAATGGGCTCAGATCAATCAGCATCTTCGGAAGCATCCGATGATTGTCCAGAAAGACTACCAATCCGATTACAATCTTCAAAAGCCAGCCCGGCAGTGCACAGAGCAGACGTTCAAACCACTCGGTATCGTTCTTAGCCTTATCTTCTTCGTCCTTTTCTTTGATTGGTTCAGCCTGTTCCTGAATCCGCGCTACAATTTCCTGCAACGTATCTTCCATCTGAAATCTTGGTGTAATCACCGAGCGTTCGCTCTCTTTGGTCATACTCTTCATCACAACCATAGATGCTTTGATTTCATTTCTGGCATAGATGCGCCGATTCACCACAAAACGATTCAACTCCGGAATCTCCGTCATTGCCCGAACGATTGCGGCGAAAACAATGTGATATAGCGTAAGTCCCGGAATCTCCTCCTTGCGCATACGGTAAATAAAATCCTGTGTCGCGGAAATCTCCACATCATCTTCAAACAGCACCCAGCTGTCCGTTCTCGTACGCATAATAAAGGGTTCTACCATAGTCATGGGATCCAGGTTTCGTACACGATACCCATCGCCTCTGTCTCCCCAGCGTCTCTTACGTCCCTCTAACGGTTTCATTCGTCTCTCCCACCAAAATAATTTATCATTAAAGTATCATAGTTAATTGAATGCGCTTCTTCTGTAAATCCACGCTCATTACCTTCACGTCCACGATGTCGCCTACGCTCACGGCATCGAGCGGATGTTTGATAAATCGCTTATTCGTAATCTGTGAAATGTGCACCAGACCATCCTGATGGACTCCGATGTCTACGAACACACCAAAGTCAATAACATTTCGCACGGTTCCCTTTAAGATCATTCCTTCCTTCAGGTCCTTCATCTCGAGTACGTCGGTACGAAGGATCGGCTTCGGCATCTCATCACGCGGGTCACGTCCCGGCTTCTCGAGTTCCTTGATAATATCCGTCAAAGTAATTTCACCGATACCAAGCTCATCCGCCAGTTTCTTCTTATCCGGCACCATACGGCTAAGACTAGAAAGACCTGCGCCTGCGCTCTTTGCTGCCGCTGCACCTTCCGCCTTAGCACCATTATCTGCAGCCTTTCCGCCCTTTACAATCGGAGCTTCCTCTGTAACAACCGTATTGCCAAGTGCCGCCATCAGCGCCTTACCCATGGCAGTATTCGTATTTCGAAGCTGAATCTGCTTTTTATCGTTACGGTTTCTGCGCGGTGCTTCCTGCTTTGCTGCCTTCTCCGCTGCTTCTGCTTCCTTCACTGCTTCACGCTGCTGTGCCTGTACCTTACGGATATCTGCCGGAGTAAATCCGAGTTTCTCGAGCAACTGCTGTGCTGCCGCATAAGACTCCGGATGTACGGCAGTCTCATCCAGCGGGTTATCCCCACCGACGATACGCAGGAAACCTGCACACTGCTCATATGCCTTCGGACCGAGTTTTGCCACCTTCAGGAGCTGTGTACGGTTCTTGAATCTTCCGTTCTCTTCACGATACGCTACGATATTCTTTGCAATCACCTTAGAGATACCGGATACGTACTCCAGGAGCGACGCGGATGCGGTATTCAGATCCACACCTACTTTATTTACACAATCCTCAACGACACCGTTCAGGGAATCGCCGAGCTTCTTCTGGTTCATGTCATGCTGGTACTGTCCGACACCGATAGACTTCGGATCAATCTTTACAAGCTCTGCCAATGGATCCTGCAGACGGCGTGCAATCGATGCCGCACTACGCTGTCCCACATCAAAGTTCGGGAACTCTTCGGTTGCAAGCTTACTTGCCGAATACACAGAAGCACCTGCTTCGTTAACAATCACATACTGTACCGGACGGTTCAGCTCATGTAAGAGTTCTACGATTACCTGCTCCGACTCACGGGAAGCCGTACCGTTACCAACGGAAATCAAGGTAATGTTGTACTTCTCAATCAAACGGGTCAGGATGCGCTTTGCTTCATCTACTCTGAACTGTGGAGCCGTCGGGTAAATAACTACAGTATCCAGTACTTTACCGGTCGGGTCAACGACTGCCAGCTTACAGCCGGTACGAAATGCCGGGTCCCAGCCGAGCACGGTCTGTCCAACAATCGGCGGCTGCATCAAAAGCTGATGCAGGTTCTTGCCAAACACCTTAATTGCGCCATCCTCTGCCTTCTCAGTCAGATCGTTACGGATCTCGCGCTCGATTGCCGGTGCAATCAGACGCTCATAACTGTCTGCTATGGCTGCACAGAGGGTATCCTTTGTATTTGCATTCTCATTAATGATAACTTTCTTCTCAAGGTAACGTAAGATCTGCTCTACCGGTGCGGTAATCTTGATACCGAGGAACTTCTCCTCCTCGCCACGGTTCAGTGCCAGTACACGATGTCCCGGAATCTTCTCAATCTTCTCCTCAAACTCATAATACATCTCGTATACGGACTGTTCTTTCGGATTCTTCGCGGTAGATGCAATCGTTCCGAGCTCTGCCGTCACCTGACGGATATAGCTTCTGTATTCGGCATTGTCGGACACTACTTCGGCGATGATGTCCATCGCTCCTGCAATTGCCTCCTGTGCATTTTTTACATCCTTTTCCGGATCAATGAACGCAGCAGCTTCTTCCTCCAGCGGTTTGTCCGTCTCCTGGGCAAGAATCAGATCTGCGAACGGTTGCAAGCCTTTCTCCACTGCAATCGTTGCTCTGGTTCTTCTCTTCGGACGGTACGGACGATATAAGTCCTCTACCACTACCAATGTCTTAGCCGCCAGAATCTGCTCACGCAGTTCGTCGGTTAATTTGCCTTGTTCTTCTATACTGGAGAGTACCTGATTCTTCTTCTCTTCAAGATTACGAAGATAGGTCAGTCTCTCATCCAAATTACGGAGTACTTCATCATCCAGAGCGCCGGTTACCTCCTTACGGTAACGGGCGATAAACGGGATGGTGTTTCCCTCATCAATCAACTGTACGGTTGCCTGCACCTGTTCTACTCTGATGCTCAATTCCTCTGCAAGCTGTTTCAAAATATCCATGTTACTTAACCATGCCTTTCTACTGCCTGTTTGTATGTTTACATACAGAGATATCATACCATTTTGGTGGTTTGCTGTAAAGAAAAAAGTCTGATTCCTTATCTAATCCTTGATGTTGTCGAACAAATCTGTCCCAGATAATGCGCTTGAAACTTTTCCCACGCGGTGCTATACTATATATAGAGAGTTTATACCTTTTATTTGTATCTTAGAAGGGAGCGCGTATGGCAGCATTGGCGGCACTTTCGAATCCGGTAGCATACCCATCTGCAGCAGGTTTTGCTGCGGCTGCTTCGTATGCCGGCGGAAAGCCCATCAATATCTCCCCGGATGCCTTGCTTGGCAAGGCGCTCAGTACCAAGGTGAACGGCAATGCCGTTGTTACCGGCGCAGGAGAAGCGGACGAGTCCAAAGCAACCCAGTTTGACGGCTGTGCAACCTG
>JAZNXH010000180.1:0-23305 GCA_045593785.1 Lachnospiraceae bacterium | reverse complement strand
TGATATTACAATCTGCGGTCCGGAAGGAATCGGGTATTATGGGGTTTACCGAAACAGTCTGGCAGTGAATCCGAGTGCAGAGTATTACCGGTACGACTGTCTGCCGTTTGGCGAGGATGCAATTACGATACAATGGAAGTAAATGATGATGGGGATATGTGAAAAGAGCCGGATGCATTGTGGCATCCGGCTCTTTATCGTCTTGGAATAGTAGCACTTACAGATTCAATCCTTTGTCTTCTTCGGCGCCGATCATCAGGTTCATACACTGTACGGCTGCACCGGAAGCACCCTTGCCAAGATTGTCAAAACGGGTGGAAATCACCATGCGTTCGTCGTTACCATAAATCAGAACTTCCATACCGTCATAACCGGTAATCGTATTTGCAGAAAGGAAGTTACTTGCAATCTGTGCATCATCGAGAGCAAGCACCTTAACAAACTTCTGTCCCTCGTAGTGTTTTGCAAATACTGCATGCAGTTCTGCAAGCGTTACCTTCTTGGCCAATGCATCAGCATGGAAAGGAATGCTTACAATCATGCCGCTGTAATAATCGCAAACCTGAGGAAGGAAAATCGGTTCATGGCTGAGCCCCGGAATTGCCTTCATTTCCTTTAAGTGCTTGTGTTGCTGCGTCAGCGCGTACTGACGCGGGGAGCAGAGCGGGTCATGTGCATCGCCGGTGGTCTTACCAACAGCACGTGCATCCGCATCCTGATACTGTGCAATCGCCTTTTTGCCGGCACCACTGTAACCGGAGATAGCGGAACAGGTAATCAGAGCATCGGCATTAATGAGTCCTGCCTGCATCAGCGGATATACGATTGCGTTGAAGCCGCTGGCATAACATCCGGGAACCGAAACGCGCTTGCTGTTTTTGATGTTCTCACGATGTGCCGGAGATAATTCCGGAAAACCATAGTTCCAGTCCGGATTTGTACGATGCGCAGTGGAAGCATCGATGATGCGGACATTCGGATTCTCTATGTAGCTGACTGCCTCAATGGAGGCTGCGTCCGGAAGGCAGAGAAAAGTAATGTCAGATTCGTTGATTTTCTTTTTTATTTCTGTGGGATCTTTTCTGAGTTCCGAAGCAATCGGTATCAGCTCGATATCGTCGCGTCCCTCGAAACGTTCTAAAATACGAAGTCCGGTGGTTCCTTCACTGCCGTTAATAAATACTTTTATCTTGTTCATGGAGAAGACTCCTTTCTGATGTCAAAAAAATGATTTTAATAAATATACATCAAACATGCATAATATTCAATAGTAAAATATAAAATTCTTATCGATAATGGCGCAGAACTTCTTCAATTCGCTCTTTTACCATGTCAGCAATCTCATGTGTCTTCATATCCTTATATTCTTCATATGGAATTGCCGGAAGATAAAAAACTTTTGTGCGGACATGACCGAGTCCGATGTAATTAAATACTTTCCAAGAGTCCACCAGTACTACCGGTACGATGGGACATTTTGCCATGAGGGCAGATTTGAAACAGCCCGGTTTGAAGTCCTGCAGGTTGTTGCGGTTGTTCTTGTAACCTCCCTCAGGAAAGATGAAGAAGCGTTCGCCGTTCTTTACGCGTTCTGCCACCTCTTTGATGACACCAATCGATTGGCGGACATTGTCAATCTCGAGGGGCAGACTGTCGCTGAGTGCGAGAATTTGCTTCAAAATCGGCATGTTTGACTTTTTCTTGTCGATGACAAACGAACAGCGCTTTTTGTGTGTATGCATGATACCGCAGGCATCGTATTTGCCCTGATGGTTCGGGAACATAATGTAGCCGCCTTCTTGCGGAAGATTTTCTTTGCCGTAGGACTTGGTGAAGATAAGGCCGTTGAGCTTGATAATCCGGACTACGTTGCGAACAATCGCATAGCGGTGTTCAGGGGTATAGTGATCCTTGTTCCGGATGATATAATTCATGCGGAGAAGATAGTAAATCTCGTGAAAGATACTGACAATAACAATATAATAAAATCGAAACATAAGCCGGTGTTCCTTTCGCTTGTGTCTTGGACTGTTTGTAGAAACAGTTGATTTTCACTCGTAAAAGTGATTAAATTTGAATAACCAAAGAGCATTATACCGAAGTGAAAATAAAAATGCAACTTTATCGTATATTACAAGCAAAAGGAAGAATATCACAAAATGAAAATTACGACTTTGTGTTATATTGAATCAGAAGGTAAATATCTGATGCTGCATCGTGTGTCCAAGGAAAAGAAAGATGATCCGAACGCAGGCAAATGGATTGGAGTCGGCGGACATTTTGAAGATGGTGAAAGTCCGGAGGAATGTATGCTGCGTGAAGTATACGAGGAAACCGGACTGGTTCCGTCTGCGTGGAAACAGCGCGGCATGATTACATTTGTTTCGGACAAGTGGGAAACCGAGTACATGCACCTGTTTACAGCACAACTGTCATCGGAAGATACCGGAAAGCCGTTGCCGGAGTGTGATGAGGGCGAACTTGCCTGGGTGGAAAAAGAAAAAGTGTTTCTGCTTCCGCTTTGGGAAGGGGATAAAGTATTTCTGAAATTATTGGATACGGAGCAGGAGTTTTTCTCGTTAAAACTCCGGTATCAGGGAGAGACGTTGGCAGAAGCAGTGCTGAATAAGCGATAAAACAGATAGAAAGTAGGAAAATAAGATGGATTTTTCATTAGGACTGACAGTGGCAAATCAGGTCGCCATTATGGTGATTATGATTGCAATCGGCTTTTTCTGTTATAAGAAAGAGCTACTGACAGAAGCGGGCGTGAAAAGCATGTCCGCCATATTACTCAATGTCGTAACTCCCTGTATGCTAATCAATGCATATCAGCAGGAATTTGATACCAGTCTTGCGGTTAAATTTTTGGCGGCAACCGGAGCGGCGGTATTGTTACATCTGCTTATGATAGCAATCGTTCGGCTGATATTTAAAAGCCAGGAAAACCCCATGTTAAAGGGAGTAAATACTTTCCTGTCGATTTACTCAAACTGTGGATTTATGGGCTTGCCGCTTCTGAATGCAGCACTTGGAGACGAGGGCGTGTTTCTGGGCTCCGCTTACCTTGCGGTGTTCAGTCTCTTGTATTGGACACAGGGTCAGTATGTGTTCAGTGGAGACAAGCGTGACATGATATCGAAGAAGGCTGTCTTGAACCCGGGAGTCATCGGTGTCTTAGTTGGACTGATCTTTTTCTTCGGACGGATTAAGCTGCCGGGACTTATCGGTACAACCGTGTCAGGGATTGCGGCTTTGAATACACCGGTTGCGATGTTTGTAATCGGTTCATTCCTTGCAAAGACCAAGGTGAAGAATGCGTTGAAGAACCGGAATGTATGGCTGGTTACGGGATTGCGTCTTTTGGTACTCCCGTTGATTTCTCTCGGAGTGCTGACGCTGCTCACCAAAACAGGAATTGTGGACCCGCTGGCTGCAATGGCGGTGCTTTTGCAGGTATCGGCGCCCTGCGCTACGGTAGGCTCTCTCTTTGCCGTGAAGTTTGGGTACGATCCGACCTATGCGTCTGAGGTGATTGCAATCTCGACCTTATTGTCCATGATTACGATACCGCTGATGGCATTTGCCGGTGGAATTTTATAATGGGATAATACATTGCTACACGAAGGAAAAACAGGTAGAATAAAAGCAGTATTATATAGGCGCAGATTCGATGCGACGGAATGGAGGATACGTATGAAAACTTACAGAAATTTATTTGCAGAGTACGGCTACGATGAGAAGGAAATCCAGGAACGCCTGGAGAACATTTTTCAGACAATTTTCTATGGATCCGATGAAGAACGTTTTTATCACGAAGCAGGAGATGACATGGGGTATCTGACTGATACCGGCAACCATGACGTACGTACCGAAGGCATGTCCTACGGTATGATGATGTGTGTACAGTTAGATAAAAAAGAAGAGTTTGACCGTATCTGGAAATGGGTTATGACATATATGTACATTGATGGCCCGGTGAATCAGGGATATTTCCGTTGGTCTTGTGCAACGGACGGACATTCTTTTGCGCAAGGTCCGGCACCGGATGGTGAAGAATTCTTCGCTGCAGCATTGATCTTTGCATCTCGTCGCTGGGGCGATGGAGAAGGCATTTTCAATTATTTGCAGCAGGCAAGAAACATCCTGCATGCGTGTCTGCATAACGGAAGCGAAGGCCGGCCGGGTGATCCGATGTGGGATCCGGACAATCATTACATCAAGTTTATTCCGAATTGTGACTGGTCTGACCCGTCTTATCATCTTCCGCACTTCTACGAAGTGTTCGCAGAGGCGGCAAATGAAGAAGACCGTCCGTTCTGGGCAGAGGCAGCGAAGGCAAGTCGTGAGTACCTGAAGATTGCATGTCATCCGAAGACCGGTCTGGCAGCAGAATATGCAGAGTATGACGGAACTCCGAAAGTAACCCCGCCGAACACATTTGGCGGAAGACATGACTGGTTCTACAGTGATGCGTACCGTGTGGCACTGAACATTGCTGTGGATTATGAATGGACCAAGGCAGATCCGTGGCAGCAGGAATGTGCAGACAAGATCCAGACCTTCTTTGAGGAAGTGGCAGACTATGACGATTTGCGTACTTATTTGATTGACGGTACGATTCTGGAACAGCCGGCACTGCATCCGGTAGCAATTATTGCAACGAATGCTGCTGCATCGCTTGCAAGTGACGGTGTTGGTAAATACGCGAAGAAATGTGTAGAGCGTTTCTGGAATACACCGCTTCGTCTCGGTGACAGACGTTACTATGACAACTGTCTGTATCTGTTTGCATTTATGGCACTCAGCGGAAATTACAGAAAGTACTAAGAAAAATCGTGAGTTCGAAACCATCCTCACGTTAATAAAAACTAGTACAGCAGTCTGACTGATCTGTACACGGAAAGGAAAGAAAAATGAATAAAACTGTATTATTCACTGCCCGGGCGGCAGTCATCGCTGCACTCTATGTGGTGTTGACGTATGTGTTTGCCTGGTGTGCAAGCGGAGCCGTTCAGGTAAGAGTTGCAGAGGCACTCACCATACTTCCGGTATTTACGTCTGCGGCGGTACCGGGACTTGCAATCGGCTGTCTGATTGCAAATCTTTTGACCGGTTGTGCTCTCTGGGATGTTGTATTCGGCACATTAGCAACTCTGCTTGGGGCAATCGGAACAAGGCTGCTAAGAAAACACGGTTTCTGTGCAACGTTACCGCCGATTGTGGCAAATACCCTGATTATTCCGTGGGTGTTGCATTTTGTATACGGCGATGCATGGCCGGTATGGCTGTTGACGCTGACGGTCGGTGTCGGCGAAGTGATATCCTGTGGTGTGTTGGGAATTTTACTGATGGTAACGTTAAAAAAATATCCGTTGAAGTTGTTCCGTTCATGATTTTGCAGATGCTGGAAAGGCATGGTGATTTATATGAGACTTGGTATTAATGCAACTCCGCCTCATACTTCCGTGGAAGAGTGGGCAAGTTATCTTGTAGAACGCGGATGCCGCGCAACCGCATTTCCGCTGAACTATACGGCTTCGGTGAATCAGATTGATGCTTATGTGAAAGCAGCCAAGGAAAATGATATCCTGATTGCAGAAGTTGGTGTGTGGAATTCACCCCATGTGCCGGATAAGGAAGCGGCAGCACATGCCCGTATGGTAGCAGAAGAACAACTGCGTCTGGCGGAATATATCGGTGCAAACTGTTGTGTCAATGTATCCGGTGCGGCAGGACCGGATTGGGCATTCTGTTATGCGGACAATTATTCGGATTGGCTTTATGATGAGAATGTACGCTTCATTCAACAGTTGTGTGACTGTGTGAATCCGAAGAAAACCCGCTTTACATTGGAGCCGATGCAGTGGATGGTACCGACGTCGGCAGAAGAGTATATAAAGATTCTAAAGGATGTAGACCGTGAAGGATTCGCGGTACATATGGACGCAATCAACTTTATCAAAGATCCGTATACCTATACGCATAAGCGTGAGATGCTGGATGAGACCTTTGATCTTCTGGGTAATCAGATACGGAGTTGTCACCTGAAGGATTGTATCCTGGAACCGGGAACAACGGTTGCAATTAAAGAAGTACCGCTTGGCGAAGGTACAATGGAGATTCCGTATTATCTGGAGAAGATTGCGGCATTGGATGAAGATATGCCGGTATTGCTTGAGCACTTGCCGGATATGGAAGCGTATGACAGAGCTATTACATGGTTGAAAATGAATGGATTATGGAAGTAAAGGAAGGAGAAAACCATGGCAAATCCCGGTAATTCCGATCAGATTACGAGAGACTATTTTGATTCCTTATACCTTGAGATGCGTCATATCGATGGTGTAAAGCCGGATGTGAAGTTTGAACTGTTTGGTGAGACATTTGATACACCGGTTATGATGGCGGCATTGTCACACCTCAACAACATTCATCCGGAAGGTCTGGCGGAGCAGGCACGTGGCGCGAAGCTTGCTAATGCGGTTAATTGGGCCGGCATGGGAGATAAAGCGGAATTGGAACGCATTACGGCGACCGGAGCCAGAACCATTAAGATTATCAAGCCTTATGAGAACAACGAAGAAGTCATGGATCGTATCCGTCATGCACAGGATTGCGGTGTATTAGCGCTTGGGATTGATGTGGATCATGCATTTGCAGGCAATGGGGAATATGACAATGTTTTCGGACTGAAGATGCGCCCGAAGAGTCTGACGGAAATCAAAGAATTTGTACAGGAGTCGAGAGTTCCGTTCGTAATCAAAGGTGTGCTGAGCACAGTGGATGCCGAGAAATGTGTAGAGGCAGGTGTAAAGGCAATTGTAGTGTCCCATCATCACGGTATTATGGATTATGCAGTACCGCCGCTTGCCGTATTGCCTGAAATCGTAAAAGCAGTAGACGGACAGATGGACATCTTTGTGGATTGCGGCATCGTAAGCGGTATGGATGCATATAAGGCGCTGGCACTTGGTGCGACGGCAGTCTGTGCCGGACGTGTGATCATGAAACCGCTGGGCGAAAAGGGTGCGGAAGGTGTGAAGGAAACGATTGAACGTATTACGGCAGAACTGAAGGGTGCAATGGCACGTACCGGATGTGCAGATTTGAAACATATGGACGCTTCTGTTATCCGTCGGATTCGATAAGCGCTGTGTTATAGTCAAATAAAGAGTATCACGGTGAAGTAAAGACAGGCAGGTCAGAAATGATCTGCCTGTTTTTTATTTTGAAAAATGAATAGATTGTGTCGCTTGGTACAAACTATTCACAAAAGTTTTGAGGATAAGAGGATGGAAACGATGGAAAAACGGTGTTGCAAAAAAAATAAAGGGAATCAGCCGGAAACTGTGAAGATAAAAGAAAATGAAATCAGGGAAAAGAAACAGATGGGGAAACAGAGTATCGTGTTTTCGAACAGACCGATGATACTGGCAGCTTCTTCTGTCGTAGGAAAAAAGGAAGGAGAAGGTCCGCTGGGAGGATTCTTTGATGAGATAGAGCAGGACCCGATGTTCGGGGGGAAAAGTTGGGAGGATGCAGAGAGCCGGATGATGCGCCGGGCAGCAGAACGGGTGATTCAGAAAGCGGGAATGGTAAAAGACGATGTCCGTTTTCTGGTAGGCGGCGACCTGCTCGGGCAGTTGATTGCGACTTCGTTTGGAATCGAAGCGTTAGAGATACCGACACTTGGCGTATATGGAGCGTGTTCGACAATGGGTGAGTCGCTGTTGGTGGCAGCGAGTCTTGCAGATGCAGGATTCGCTGACCGTGTGATGGCGATTACGTCGAGTCATTTTGCCGGTGCGGAGAAACAATTCCGTTTTCCGCTCGGATACGGGAACCAGCGTCCGCAGGCGGCGACATGGACGGTAACCGGAAGTGGTGCAGTAATTGTGGGAAGCGCCAGGTATCATAACAAAGAATCGGTGCAGGAGAAAACAGATGCTGCATTGTCAAACGGAGGTACGGTTGAAGTACAAGCGAAGAAAGATTGTGCTATATATGTTACCGCAGCAACGGTTGGAAAGATTGTTGATTTTGGTGTTAAGGATTCTATGAATATGGGAGCCTGCATGGCACCGGCAGCAGCCGATACGATACAACGGCATCTGCTGGATTTTGGTGTAGAACCGGGATATTATGACCGGATAATAACCGGAGACCTTGGGTACGTCGGGAAGGATATCCTGGTCGATTTGTTGCTGCAAAGAGGATACGACATCGGGAAATATCATATGGATTGCGGCATAGAAATCTTTGACCGGAATACACAGGATACACATTCCGGAGGAAGTGGCTGCGGTTGCAGTGCGGTGACATTAGCAGCGTATATTATGCGAAATATGCGGTCCGGAAAATGGAAAAGAGTACTTTTTGTACCGACTGGAGCATTGCTTTCTACGGTAAGTTTTAATGAGGGACAGAGTGTGCCGGGGATTGCACATGCAGTAGTATTGGAAGCAGAATGAGAGGAGTGAAAGTATGGGGGATTATATTATCTCATTTGTGGTTGGTGGTGCAATTTGTGTCGGCGTTCAGATCCTGATGGATAATACAAAGTTGCTGCCGGGGCGCATTATGGTCGGGCTTGTGGTTCTGGGCGCAATTATTAGCGCCTTTGGCTGGTATGAACCGTTCGCAGAATGGGCAAAGGCCGGGGCAAGTGTACCGCTTCTTGGATTCGGGCATACTTTGATGAAAGGAGTAAAAGAAGCGGTGGACAAAGACGGCTTTATCGGCCTTTTTACGGGAGGGTTCAAGGCCGGGGCTGCGGGCTGTGCGGCTGCACTTGTTTTCAGTTATATTGCATCCTTGTTCTTCCGGCCGAAAATGAAGGGATAACTATATAAGAAAAGCAGAGAAAAAGAAGTGTTGTTTCGATACGTAAGGGTGTTGAATAATAGAAAAAAATGGTGCAAAACAAAGGACACTGTGCTAAAATTACGAATAGATTGTGAAACGAGGGGAAGACAATCGAATCGGGGAAAAGAAATGTTCAATAGAAGGTACAGAGGAATAAGAAACTATGAAAAGTTTGAAAACAAGCAATCGGTATATTTGGCTCTTGGCAAATTTGCTTCTGCTTATGACAGTCGGATTTTTTGTTGTGGCATTGTTTGGAAAACCAAGCGATGGGGAAGCTAATATCGGAAGTTTTGCTACAGAAAGCTTTAATGAGGGATGGACTTTATATCTGGACGGACAGCGTCAGGAAATTACGCTTCCGCAATATAGAAAGCTGGATGGAGAAACTGTTCTGATTCTGGAAAAAAGGTTGCCGGAGGACATAACGGACGGAATGCAGATTTTCATGCGTTCCAATCTGAAAGATTTGCGAATTTATATAGACGGTATTTTGCGTGAATCATATCTGAGCGAGGATTTTTGGTATACCGACGAGCATATTCCAAGTGCGTATATCATGTTGGAATTAAAAGACGCGGATGCTGGGGAAAAACTTCGCGTTGAGCTTGGCGCACAGGGACGGGCCCGACTGGAAGAGGTTCGGATAGGATATGGTAACAATGCATGGTTTGCTTTGCTTCGAAGTTATCTGCCTGCAGTAATTGCGGCGTTTTTGCTGGTTGTTTTCGGAATCCTTGCAATGTTGATACAGCCGGTGCTGAGCCGGTTCTTTCATGCAGGAAATACTGTGTTTCTGCTGGGACAGGTAATTCTGGTGATTGGCTGTTGGATGCTGAGTGAGTCGAGAATCCGTCAGCTGATCTTTCATTCACCTACCTACAGTACGATTTTTGCATATCTTCTGATTGAAACAGTCGGCGGATTTATTGCTATGTACATTAACGCGGTACAAAAGTATCAGTATAATATAGTTTATTGCATCTATGAAGCGATTTTGTTCGGCCTTGCTGCAGTAAATACTATATTAGATTTGAGTGGCGTACTGGATTATAACGAGACGATTGTTTTTTCACATTACTGGCTCGTGGTTGGCGGAATTATTTTTGCAACTACCGTGTTTCTTGACTTTCGGGCAAAACGTCTGAAAAACTATTCTATGGTTGCCGGAGGAATGGTGGTATTTGTTGCGTTCTGTATTGCAGAGGCGGTCAATTATTATCTGGAAGATTTCCCGGTGTTGGGCATCTACATAGGAATTGGATTGGTCATTTTATTAGCGGCAACTGTGATACAAAGCATTCGTGATGAATTAATCAAGGCGCGACAGGCGGAAGAAATGGAACGTGCCAAGGAAGATGCGGAAAATGCGAACCGTGCCAAGTCACAGTTTCTGGCAAGAATTTCTCATGAAATCCGAACTCCGGTCAATGCAGTGATTGGTCTGAATGAGATGATTTTGCGTGAGAGCAAGGAAGGGGAAACCCTACAACATGCTACGGATGTAAAGAATGCATCGATCGCATTACTTGATATCATTAACGAGCTTTTGGATGCTTCCAAGATAGAAGCAGGCGTAATGGAACTTGTGATTGCAGAATATGAATTGGGAAGTCTGCTGAATGATCTGTACAATATGATTCGTGCACGCCTCGGAGATAAAAATCTGAAGTTGGTGTTTGATGTAGATCCTACAATACCAAGCCGGTTTGCCGGGGATGATATGAGAATACGTCAGATACTTCTGAATCTTTTAACGAATGCAGTGAAGTATACCAATGAAGGAACAATCACAGTGAGCCTGTGTTGCAAGGAAGAAGGTGACCGGGCTAAGCTGCGTTATACCGTAAAGGATACCGGAATCGGAATCCGCGAGGAAGATATCGGAAAGTTGAAAGCTGCCTTTCGCCGGTTGGATCTTTCACGGAACAATAGTATTGAAGGAACCGGTCTTGGACTGAATATTGTACAACAGTATCTTGCGCTGATGGGAAGTGAACTGGAGATACAAAGCGTATACGAAAAAGGTAGCGAGTTTTCGTTTGAGATTACGCAGGAAATCAGAGACAGAAAAGAACTTGGGGATTTCCATGAACGGTTTTGTGCGGCCGAAAAGGCTGCGAAAACTGCGGTGCGCTATCAGGCAATGAACGCAAAAGTACTGGTTGTAGATGATCATCGGATGAATCTAAAGGTGTTCCGTAATCTGCTAAAGGAGACAGGGATACAGATAAAGGAAGCGGAAAGCGGAAAGGAATGTTTGGAGATTTTGCATCAGCAGTCCTTTGACTTAGTTTTTCTTGATCATATGATGCCGGGCATGGATGGAATTGAGACGTTACAACGAATTCGAGATGAGAAGCTTTGTGATGATGTACCGGTTATTATGCTTACGGCAAACGCAACGGTTGGCAGCAGAGAACGCTATCTGGCAGAGGGCTTTCAGGATTTTCTTTCAAAACCGGTACTTCCGGATCAGTTGGATGCAGTCATACTGCAATATCTGCCGGAGAAATTGGTACATCGTATATCAGGGAATGAAGTAAAACAGGAAGTTCCAAAAGCAGAACTAAATAAGGTAGGAGAAGAATCGATGGAAAGTAAGACTGTATTTGAACAGATTAAGGCTGCTCTGCCGGAATTTGATTATGAAAGTGCAATGAAAACCTGTATGGAGGACGAGGAGTTTTATCTGGAATTGTTTCGGGATTTTTCAGAACTTCCCATCCGGAAAGAACTTCAAAAATATCTGGAAGCAAACGATGTAAAAAATTATTGTATTCGTATCCATGGTTTCAAAAATAATCTGTATTCCATTGGTGCAAGAAAACTAGGAGACTTCGCATATGAAATGGAGAAAATAACTAAGCAGGACAGTTTTGAAGGAATCTTGCAGATGCAGGAGAAATTGTTGGAAGCGTATGGGGAAATTTGTACTATATACGAGGAAATTGTCAGAGGCGAAGAGCAGAACTAAGATCAGGAGGTGAGAGGAAAGATGGTAATAGCGTTTAATTTGGGTGTTCTTATACTTTCGGCAACGTTGATGGGAATCATCTTATTGAGGAATAAACGGGTAGATGCCACCCTTGTTTTAGCGGTAATTCTCATTTTCCTGAATTGTTTCGGGCGATATCTTCAGGCTGCAACAGGAGATTTGGAGACGGCAATCATTGCAAATGGTTTTATCTATGTCGGCTCCTGTTATGTTCCTTTGCTGATGGTATATTTTTTGAGCGGATTATGTGGAGTGAGACCGCCGAAATGGTGTCAGGTTGGTTTGACTGTTTTCTCTACCGTTGTATTCGGTTGTGCATTAACCGTAGGATATCTGCCGTTGTATTACAGTAATGTAGAACTGGTAACTGCAAAAGGATATAGTTATCTTGTAAAAGAATATGGACCGATACATAACCTGTTCCTTATTTTGCTTGCATTATATGCTGCTATTATGGTGTTCTATATGGTGTATACACTGAAAAACTGGAAAAAGATTGCAGTTCGAACAGCCGTAACCATCAGCGGATTGGGAATTGCAGTGTTTTCCATGTATATTCTGGAACAGATACTGAAACCAAAGGTTAGCTTTTTGTCACTCGGCTATCTTGCCGGAATAGTTTTTTTGATGGGGTATTATAAACGGTTAATGCTGTATGATATGTCTTCGAATATTGCGATGACGATCGAGGAACATAATTCAAACGCTTACCTTGTAGTGGACGAGCAATTCTGTTATGTGGATGCAAACTCATTGATGAAGGAACTGTATCCGGAAATTTCCGGATGGAAAGTGGATCGCGAGATACCGGAAGAGAATACTGACTTGTATTGTAAAATCATTCAACCCTTGCTTCATGATGAGTTAAAAAATGTGAGTGGGCAATATATCGATGTCAAGAATAAGTATTTTGAAATGAATGTACGGAAAATACCTTGCGGAAAACGAAACCGCTTTGGATTTCTGGTGGAACTCTCGGATCGTACCTTGGAAAAGAAATATTATAATGCCGTGGAGGAGTATAACGAAAAACTGCAGGAAGCTGTAGAGGTACGGACAGCAGAGTTGAAACTGCAAGAGATGAAAACGAAAAATCTGTTTTTGCAGACGGTCGCAGCACTGAGCGAAGCAGTAGATGCAAAAGACCGCTATACCAGCGGTCATTCCAGACGTGTGGCGGAATATGCCCGCAGAATTGCAGAACGTATGGGGAAGAACAGACAGGAGCAGGAAGAGGTTTTTCAAGCAGGTCTGCTGCATGATGTCGGAAAAATCCGTGTACCGGCAGAAATTATCAATAAGCCGGGACGGTTGACGGAGGAAGAGTTTGCGCTGATTAAGATACATACGGTAACCGGTTATCATATATTACATGAGATTACAGAGGAAACACAGATTGCGATTAGCGCAAAATATCATCATGAACGTTATGATGGCAAGGGATATCCAAATGGTCTGCTCGGGGAGCAGATACCGGAGATCGCAAGAATTCTTGGTGTCGCGGATTCCTATGATGCAATGACGAGTAACCGAAGTTATCGTGATGCTCTTCCGCAGGAAGTTGTGCGTACGGAAATAGAGAAAGGAAAAGGCACTCAATTTGATCCTCAGATAGCAGATATTATGATGCAGATGATGGATGAGGACACAGGGTATCAGATGCGCCAAAGGAGTGAAATGAACAAACGGATTTTGTCGGTTGACGATGAACCGATGAACAATAAGATTGTTGCAAGAATCATGAAAGATGAGCCCAGGTACGAAGTAGTTCCGGCCGGCAGCGGCGCAGAGGCACTGGAGCTTTTGGGAAAACAGGAATTTGATTTGATCCTTCTGGATATGATGATGCCTCAGATGGATGGCTTGGAGACATTAAAACGTATCCGGCAGAAATTCCAGGTGCCGGTAGTAATTATGACGGCGGATAAGACTCTGGATACTTCTGTTGAGTTTGCTAAGCTTGGATGTGATGATTACCTGACTAAGCCCTTACAACCGCTGTTGTTAAAGGAAATTGTCCATAACATGACGGAAAATGAGAAAATTCTGTATTCGGAGTTGAAAGGGAAAAACGTATGATATAGTGCATTTACGAAGTGTAATATGCATGGTATACTGATATTTACAGGGTCGTGACAGAACAGGATGTCTGTTACGAAAAGACCGTATTACAGGGTACGGCAAATATAAATCAGATTGGAGAAGGTTATGAAATTTAGTGAAATGCCTTATGAACGCGTAGAGTTTGATAAGGTAAAAGAAGAGTTTCTTGCAATTATGGAAGCTTCCAAGGCGGCTAAGTCCGGTGAAGAGCAGTTTGAAGTACATAAAAAGTACTATGCATTGATGAACCGCGTAATGTCAATGATGACAATTGCCCACATCCGTCATGACGGATATACGGAGGATGAGTTCTACAAGGCAGAGCAGGAGTATTACGATCAGGTTGGGCCGGAATTGCAGAATCTGATGGTAGCATATTCGAAATCTCTTTATGAATCTCCCTATCGGGCATACCTTGAGGAGAAGATCGGACCGGTAGCCTTTAAGAATATTGAGTTGAGTCTCAAGAGTTTTGACGAAAAACTGATTCCTCTGATGCAGGAAGAAAATGCCCTTACAACTGAATACAAGAATCTGCTCGCTTCCGCAAAGATTGAGTGGGAAGGCGAAATTCTGAATCTTTCCCTGATGAAGAAGCATATGGATTCTCAGGATAGAGATACCCGTAAGAGAGCATGGGAAAAACATACCAATTTCTTCGTAGAGAATGCAGAGAAGTTTGATGAACTGTATGATAAGCTGGTGAAGAACCGTACCGCACAGGCGAAGGAACTCGGTTATGAGAACTATATTGAGCTTGGCTACTATCGTATGCAGAGAAACTGCTACGATAAGAATATGGTAAAGTGTTTCCGTGATCAGGTGAAGAAGTATCTTGTACCGTTTGCAGAAAAGCTCCATGACAGAAGAAGACAGCGTCTGGGGATTGAGAAGCTTGCTTACTATGATGCAAATATGTTCTTTAACAACGGCAATCCGGCACCAATCGGGACACCGGAAGAGATTCTTGCAGCAGGACAGAAGATGTATGCAGAACTCTCTGCAGAGACCAAGGAATTCTTCGATTTCATGATGGAGAACGAGTTGTTTGACGTATTGGGTCGTAAAAATAAACGTGCCGGCGGATATATGACCTATATTCCGGATTATAAGTCTCCGTTCATCTTTGCAAACTTCAACGCGACTGCAGGTGATGTCGATGTAATTACGCATGAGTGCGGACACGCATTCCAGGGCTTCCTTTCCGGACAGGATCCGATTCAGGAGCACTCGGATATTACGATGGAGACTGCAGAGATTCACTCCATGTCAATGGAATTCTTTACTGAGCCGTGGATGGAGTTGTTCTTTGGCGAACGTACCAAGGATTATTTGGATATGCATCTGGAAGATGCAGTTATGTTCATTCCGTATGGTTGTATGGTAGATGAATTCCAGCACGAAGTATATGAGAAGCCTGAGATGACTCCGGCAGAGCGTAAAGCTGTGTGGGCACGTCTGGAGAAGGAATATAAGCCGCATCTTGATTATACCGGCAATGCGTTCCTGGAAGAAGGCGGATACTGGCAGAGACAGCACCACATCTATTCCATGCCGTTCTATTACATCGATTACTGTATCGCACAGAGTTGTGCACTGCAGTATAAGACCAGAATGGATGAGGACTATAACGAAGCATGGAACAGTTATCTGAAACTGTGCCGTCTGTCCGCATCTGACTTCTTCACCAATATGGTAAAAGAAGTTGGTCTCAAGAATCCGTTGGAAGACGGTTGTCTGGAAGATGTGGTTAAGAAGATGGAAGCAAAGTTACAGCTGTAAGATAAGAATAGATTATGTTTGTGGTGGCACAACGCAAAAATTGTGCCACTGCTGAACTTCTGTGGGGAGGGTTTGTAATATGAGCATGGCAGATGAGATATTCATCCGGACCTGTAAGGACATCCTGGAGAATGGATCAAGTACGGAAGGAGAGAAAGTACGTCCGCATTGGGAGGATGGAACTCCTGCATATACCATTAAGCGTTTTGGTGTGGTAAACCGATATGATTTGTCAAAAGAATTTCCGATTGTGACACTGCGCCGGACGGCAATTAAGACTTGTCTGGAAGAGATTCTGTGGATCTGGCAGAAGAAGTCCAACAATATTAATGAACTCGGCAGTCATATCTGGGATAGTTGGGCAGATGAGACCGGTAGTATCGGTAAGGCATACGGCTATCAGCTTGGTGTAAAGCACCAGTACAAAGAAGGTATGATGGATCAGGTAGATCGTGTATTGTTTGATCTTAAGAACAATCCGTACAGCCGCCGTATCATGACCAATCTCTATGTACATCAGGACCTGCATGAGATGCATCTGTATCCGTGTGCTTACAGTATGACCTTCAATGTAACGAAGAGTAAGACAAGTGATAAGCTGAAACTGAATGCCATCCTGAACCAGCGTTCCAACGACGTACTTGCAGCAAATGCAATGAATGTCTGTCAGTATGCGGCATTGGTACATATGATGGCGCAGGTGTCGGATATGGAAGTCGGCGAATTTGTCCATGTCATTGCCGACGCACATATCTATGACCGTCATGTTCCGATTGTGAAGGAACTGATTGAGCGCCCGACCTTCCCGGCGCCTACCTTCAAATTGAATCCGGAAATAAAGAATTTTTATGATTTTACAATCGATGACTTTATTCTGGAGAACTACCAGTACGGACCGAAGGTAGAGAATATTCCTATCGCAATTTGAAATGTTTAATAAACATTTCAAATGCAAATTCGCGCATAGAGCGCGAAGTTTGCGGGATATCAAAGTTTATAATACAGGAGAAGATGATGGAGATTAAGAATCCGATTTTGGCCGGTTTTTATCCGGATCCGTCTGCTTGTGTAGTGGACGGAAAGTTTTATCTTGTGAATTCGAGTTTTTGTTATTTTCCGGGCGTTCCGATTTTTGAGAGTACGGATTTGAAGCATTGGCATCAGATTGGTAATGTACTTGACAGAGAATCACAGCTTCCGCTTGGGAAACAGAATATGTCACGTGGTATTTTTGCACCGACCATCCGTTATCATGAAGGTACGTTTTATATGATTACGACCAATGTAAGCGGTGACGGTAATTTTGTTGTGACGGCAACGGATCCGGCAGGTCCGTGGTCCGAACCGCATTATCTGGCAGGTGCGGATGGTATTGATCCGAGTTTGTTTTTTGATGAGGACGGCAAGTGTTACTATATCGGTACCAGACCAAATCCGGAAGGCGTGGGTCATAACGGTGACTGGTACATCTACATTCAGGAAGTGGATCTGAAAAACTGGTGCCTGAAGGGTGAGTACAAGCTGGTATGGAACGGCGCGATGCGTAAGGCAGAGTGGCCGGAAGGGCCGCATCTTTATAAGAAGGACGGTTGGTACTACATCCTTCATGCAGAAGGCGGCACCGGTCCGGCACATGCAGTTTGTGTGGCAAGAAGCAAAGAGATTTACGGACCATACGAAGGGAATCTGATGAATCCGATTATTACCCATCGTCACCTCGGAAAAGATTATCCGATTCGTTATGTGGGTCATGCGGATTTGATTGAAGATACAGAAGGCAACTGGTATGCAGTTATGCTGGCATCCAGACCGTGTGAGTGGCACACGAATCTCGGACGTGAGACTTTCCTGGCCAAGGTTACCTGGGAAGATGGCTGGCCGGTATGCAATGCAGGCATCGGTATGCTCGAAGATATCGTTACCGTACCGCTCAAAGAGACAGAGCGCGAAGAATTGATTACCAGTGGCAAAGATGCGAACGGAATTCCGTTCAATATGGTAATGCTCCGTAATCCGATTCCGGGTACGGCAAAGGGCGAAGGAGACGGCTACCGCATCAGATTACTTCCATATACCTTATCCCAGATGGAGCCGGCAGCATATCTTGGTATTCGCCAGACCTCGTATCATTTTGAGGCAAAGACAGATTTGACCTTTGCTCCTGAAAAGGATGGTGAAATGGCAGGACTTGCATTGTTCCAGTGTGAAGCGTCTTACGTAGCAGTAGTATACGGAATGTTTGACGGAAAAACACAGGTACGGGTCATCAAGAACAGTAGAGATGGCGAAGAAGTGCTTGCAAGCGAAGAAGTAAGTGCAGAGAAGATTGGCGTTGCAATCACTCAGAAGGGTCAAGAGGCTTGCATCTCTTACAACATCGGTTCTTCCGAGAAGGTACTGGTAAGTGGCTTATCTACCAAGTTTTTAAGTACTGAATCCGCAGGCGGTTTCGTAGGATGTACCGTCGGCATGTATGCAAGTGCAAGCGGAGCAGAATCCGCGAACAGTGCATGCTTTGGCGGAATTGATTACACCGATTTATAAAGAAAAGTTGGACCACCGCATTTTTGCGGTGGTCCATTTTTTATCCAACCGGTTCGGTAATCGTCGTGCTGTCCGGCGTCAATACCGGAAGTACAGTCTCTCCCGGCTCCGCTTCAGGAGCAACAACGCTGTGTATCGGACAAGGAGTTGCATCCTCTCCGGTAGGAAGCAGGAACGGAGTATCGTTCGTTGTTACATACTTGATGTCTTCCGGATTTACGACAGGAGCAACATATTCTGTTCCGTTTTTCTTTGCCTCCTTTTTCTTCTTTTCTTCTGCTTTTTCGGCATCGATATCACGATAAACTGCTTCAGTTTTTACCAGATATACCTTTTCTTCAACACTGTCAGGCGGACATTCGGCGCAGGCGATATGTTTGGAGTCTTTGCAGACAGAGAGTTTTACATGACAGTCGCATTTGGCAATTGGTACGGAACCTTTTGCAAAGTATTCTGTACTGATACAATTGCCGCCGATGTAGGCATCACACAGGCCTTCGACTGCAAGCTTACCGCATTTGGTACAGATGGAAGCCTGCACAACAGAATCGGGCATTTCGAATTCTTTGTGCGGCAATTGCTTGGAAACGTGAATCCGTTCCATGATTTCGCGCCAGATATGTTGATGGTATTTCGTCTCGGTCTGACCGAAGTTGTTATCAAATCCGGTCCAGATACCTGCGGTATAGTACGGCGTATAACCAACAAACCATAAGTCATTGTTTCCGGTGGCTGTACCGGTTTTTCCGGCTACCGGCATTTTATAATCCTGGAATGCAAGGCGGGAACCGGTACCGATGGTGGTTGTATCTTCCATGGCATCGGTGAGTAACCATGCAGTGGAGGTCTTCATTACCTGCGTGGCTTCGGATTCGTTGGACAGTAGTAACTTATCGTCGTGATCCAGAATCACTGTATACAGAATCGGTTTCTGGTAGACGCCGTTATTGGCAATTGCAGCATAGGCAGCGGTCATTTCCAGATTGGTTACACCGTTAGTGAGACCGCCGAGTGCAAGTGGAAGACCGATATCGGTAAATTCCTGATTGCCAACAATCTGCGAAGTTACCAGTGTGGAAAAACCAAGTTTTTTCAGGTAGTTAAATGCAACGGAAGGACCAACCTGTTCCAATGTTTTTACTGCAACTACGTTCATAGAGTTGTAAATACCGGTACGGATGGAATTCAAACCTCGCCAGCCGGTGGTGTACCAGTTGGTAACTTCTTTGTCGGAACCCGGATAGAAGTACTGGGTATCATCGATTACACTTGCCAGGGTCATGCCGGCACTGTCAAGTGCCGGAAGGAAAGAAGCAAGCACCTTAAAGGTAGAACCAACCTGACGTACGGTATTGGTGGCACGGTTAATGACACGGCTTGCGGTCTTCTCACCGCGACCGCCGTAGAGGGCAACTACTTTACCGGTTTCCTGTTCTGTGATGACGATGGAAGACTGTGGTTGCGGAGTCAGGATACGTTTTTCGACCGGTGTATCGCCTTCTTCTACCATTGCAGCCTTGAATTCATCACACTTTGCATTGATATCTTCATAATCGCGGCAGAGTTCGGAAATACCAATCCATGTGGCTGGATTTTGTGTATCTGTTTCACGGAAATATAACTGACGGATATCATGGAAGTCGGCAAAATATTTCATAAGGTCACTCTGCTGGTAATGAATGACCGAACCGTCTGCCTTGTATACAGAAAGTGCATACGTAAGTTCGTAATAGGAGCCTTCGCCAAATGCAGGGAAATAAGACTCATCGGTATAGACGGAATCTACAATTTGCTGAATCTCCTTGTCCTGTGTGGTGTATATTTTGAGACCGCCTTTATACAGGAGGTCAGAAGCTTCTTTTTCGGTATAACCAAGATGTAATTGAAGGTCGGACAGAATCTGCTCGATCAACTCGTCTGTAAAATAGGAAAACGGTGAGGTGTCCTCGGATGCTTTATGATTCTGAATACGGGTGTATACATCATCTGCAAGTGCTTCATCATATTCTTCCTGCGTACAGTATCCCATTTCGAGCATGTCGTTGAGGAGTGCAAGACGGTGTTCTGCATTCGGCTCCGGATTGGTAATCGGATTACGGTAGGTAGGAGAGTAGGCAATCGGTGCAAGGACGGTTGCTTCGGACAATGTCAAATCCCATACATCTTTACCAAAATATCCTTGCGCTGCTGTCTGGATACCGTAACAACCATTGCCGAGGTTGAGTGTGTTCAGATAAAACTCCAGGATTTCGTCTTTGCTGTACTGGTTCTCAATCCGGATTGCAAGGAATTGCTCTTGGACCTTACGGGTAATCTTTTCTAATACATTGCCTTCATCACCGCCGCCAAACACCTGATTTTTCAGAAGCTGTTGGGTGATGGTACTGCCGCCGTAGTCAAAGGACATCGTACGGATGTTGGAGACAATTGCACGCATGATACCATGGATATCGATACCGTTGTGTTCATAGAAACGGGTGTCTTCCTTGGCAATAAATGCACGCTGTACGCATTGGGGGATTTCAGAGATATATACGTAGTCGCGGTTGGCCTCAGCACCGTATAAGGTATCAGCGATGCTTCCGTCACTGTAATAAATCGTCGTTTTATATGAGGTAGGCTGCAGGTTGATGTTGGCAGTGGAGGGGGCGTTGTCTGTCAATCCCCTTAATGCTCCGAAACCTGCAAAAGCACCTATAACGACAACCGCAAGGGCAAGCACAAGAGAAAACCGGAAAGCAGTTACCTTTGCTTTGGAAACCAGTCGCGAAGAGGTGGATTTTATTTCATGTTGTTTTTTTGTAATACCGCGTTCACTGTAATTGTTTGGCATAGTATTCCTCGTTCTGAAACTAGTTCGTCCGAGTGGATTCGGACGGTTCGATAAAAAGTAATTCTGTGGAAATTATAGCAAACGGTCTGAAAAACCGCAATTTAAATCTTTGTTACATAGATATGACAGCCTGTAACAATTAGTCCGGAAACAGTACCGGAGCGCCATCAAGCATGGCGCAATAACAAGGTTCTAAACGCTCGGTAAGAGATTTGCCAGCGGTCTGTTCGTTCCATTTTTTTAAGAAGCCCGCTTCTGCATCCGGTGTGACAAACAGGGTGCAGGTGACGATATCCGTATAGTCCGTTGTGAGTAGTTTGATGTCTGCCTGTGCTGCAAGATATTGGAGCTTGCCGATACCGTTGTAATCGGTCTGTACCATAAGACGGTGACCAAATTGTTTTTCGATAATAACACTGTTTGCAAGACCGGCCTTTACCGCCTCCGTGTAGGCACGTACGAGCCCGCCCGTGCCGAGCAGTGTACCACCAAAATAACGTGTTACAACAACGGCAGTGTTGCGCAGTCCTTCATTGATAAGTACGTCTAACATCGGTCTGCCTGCGGTCTTAGCGGGTTCACCGTCATCGCTGCAACGTTGTAACTCGGGATGAAAGCCGATGACATATGCAGAGCAGTTATGACGGGCATCCCAATATGTTTTTTTCATTCGTTCAATAAACATCAGTGCCTCTTCCTCTGTAGAGATGGGAAGGATATTTGCGATAAATCGGGATTTCTTCTCAATTATTTCCCCTGTACCGCCCTGATATACGGTGCGATAGTTTTCCTGTAACATCTGTGTTCCAATCTATCAGTATATGTTTGACTGATCATAAGCATTTTTTGTGTCGAAACTGTGGTGAATACTTGAAAAAATCCCAGTTTCAAAGTATGATACATATTATAGCAGTCCTGTCCGTTTTAGACAAGGGAACGGTTGGAAGGAATAGAGATTTATGGATTTATTTGATTATATGAAAGAAAAGAATACAGAACGGGAGTCTCCGCTGGCATCAAGACTTCGTCCGCGCACTTTGGATGAGGTGGTGGGGCAGGAACATATTATAGGAAAAGGAACACTCCTATACCGCGCAATCAAGGCGGATAAACTGCAGTCGATTCTGTTCTATGGACCTCCGGGCACCGGAAAAACGACCTTGGCAAAGGTAATCGCCAATACGACAAGTGCGGAGTTTCGTCAGATTAATGCGACTTCCTCCGGAAAGAAAGATATGGAAGAGGTTGTGGAGGAAGCAAAAAAAACGCTCGCCATGTACGGAAAGCGTACTATATTGTTTGTGGATGAGATTCATCGCTTCAATAAAGCGCAGCAGGATTATCTGCTTCCATTTGTTGAGGATGGAACGGTCGTGCTGATCGGTGCGACGACAGAAAATCCTTATTTTGAAGTAAACAGAGCGTTGTTGTCCCGCTCGATTATCTTTGAATTGAAGCCGTTGTCTACCGATAACATTAAGGAACTTCTGCGGCGTGCCGTGTATGATACCGAGCGAGGTATGGGGGCGTACGGTGCAGTGATGGACGAGGAGGCACTTGCGTTTTTGGCAGACGTTGCGAATGGAGATGCACGTATGGCGCTGAATGCTATTGAACTCGGCGTGCTGACAACTGAGCCTTCCGAAGATGGAAAGATTCACATTACAACTGAGGTCGCGTCTGAATGCATTCAGAAAAGAGTGCTGAAGTATGACAAGGACGGAGACAACCATTACGATACCATATCAGCATTTATCAAGAGTATGCGGGGATCAGACCCGGACGCAGCCATCTATTATCTGGCGCGTATGTTGTATGCCGGAGAGGATCCGAAGTTTATCGCAAGGCGCATAATGATTTGTGCATCGGAGGATGTGTCCAACGCGGATCCGATGGCGCTTGTAGTAGCGGTGAATGCATCACTGGCTGCAGAAAGGGTTGGTATGCCGGAAGCACAACTGATTCTGGCACAGGCGGCTGCTTATGTTGCGACTGCACCGAAGAGCAACGCAACAACGAATGCGATTTTTGATGCTTTGAAATTGGTCGAAGAGCAACGAACCGCTTCGATTCCGCCGTATCTGCAGGATGCACACTATAGTGATGCGTCAAAACTTGGACACGGAATCGGTTATAAGTATCCGCATCTGTTCCCGGGACATTATGTGGAGCAGCAG
>JAZNXH010000179.1:0-2681 GCA_045593785.1 Lachnospiraceae bacterium | reverse complement strand
CAATCAATGCAGAACTTGAGCAATCCCTTGATGCCGGCTTTGATGTTTTCCACTACCCTGCTATCCCGGAAGCAATCTACGACTCCTGCACAGTGGAAGATACACCTACGGAATCCCTCCCCTACTCCTCCTGTGAAGACCGTATCAGTGCTGAGTTTCTCTATCTGTATCCGCCGGGAATTCCGATGCTGGTGCCGGGAGAACGCGTCAGCACCGAACTTCTTGGTTGCATCGAACATCTTTTGAAGAACGGCTTCTCTCTGTACGGACCGAAACGCGCCGGAGATAAATATTTGCAAGTGATTCGGGAAAATTAAGATTGTAAAAGGCGAATTCCTATACTATAATTGCTTTATAGAATTTTCCATTTGCCCAGAAAGGGGATTAAGATGATGAATTTTGTTTTTGATGAGAACAATTTAGCTGAATATATGGCTGCATCCAAACAGATTGATTTTATGCATCCGGCGATTGATGCCAAAGCAAAGGAACTGCTCGGCGATATTCCGGATGAAGTCGGTAAGGCAAAAGCTGCTTACGACTTTGTACTGAACGAGATTAAGCACTCCGGCAACAATGAGGGAGAGCGTGTTACCAAGACTGCCACCGAAGCTCTGCTTTACGGCGAAGGCAACTGCTACACCAAAGCAATGCTTTTAGCTGCTCTTCTTCGTCATGAAGGCTTTGCCGTTGGCTTCTGTTATCAGCGAATCTACCGCCCGGATCTTCCGAAGAGCGGATATTTCCTTCACGGCATGAACGTCGTATTCTTCCACTCCCTTGGCAAATGGATCCGCTTGGATGTCAGTGGTCGCGAGGGCACCTCAGCTTCTTTCTCCCTTGAAAAAGAAGACCTGCCCTATGAGATTCGTCCGGAAAAAGACGAGATTGACTTCCCTACCGTATTTGCGCGTCCGCTCCGTTCAACAATCGACGCATTGGAAGCAAGTAAGGACAGTCAGGATCTGCTCCGTTACCATTTACCAACCACACTATAGGAGAATCCCATGCGTTTACGAAACATTACCGGTTCCCGAGAATTCATTGCGGAAAACGAGTTCGTTGTACACGAACCGGAACAATATAAAGGAAAATGGCATGAGCTTTTCGGTAATCGAAACCCGATTCACATCGAGATCGGTATGGGCAAAGGCCAGTTCATCACAACACTGGCACAGCAAAATCCGGACATCAACTATATCGGAATTGAAAAATACTCCAGCGTCCTTCTGCGTGCCGTAGAGAAGCAAAAAGAACTGGAACTCAAAAATCTCTTTCTGATTCGTTTTGATGCAGAATACATCTGTACTCTCTTCGATACCGACGAAATTGCCCGAATTTACCTGAATTTCTCTGATCCTTGGCCGAAAGACCGTCATGCAAAGCGCCGTCTCCCGTCAAAGAATTTCCTTGACCGCTACAATACTTTCCTGCAAAAAGACGGTTATGTACAGTTCAAGACTGATAACGATGACCTGTTCCAGTTCTCCTTAGAACAGGCTGAGTTGGCCGGCTGGCAGGCAACCGAGGTACATTGGGATTTTCACAACAGTGAGTACGTACAAGGCAACGTCATGACCGAGTACGAGGAGAAGTTCTCTGGGATGGGTAACCCCATTCACCGTTGTGTATTAAGACGTTAACTAACCATAATCACGAAGAGGGTAACCTTAAAGGCTACCCTCTTTTCTAGTCTTTCATCTTATCGTAATACTTTTCTAACGCTTCGCGGCACTTCAAAAATGCCTTTCCAAGTTCCGGGTCAAAATGACTGCCAAGCGAGTCTTCAATAATCTGAAATGCTTCGTCATAACTATATCTTTCTTTGTAGCAACGCTTACTTACCAACGCATCAAACACATCTGCCAACGCCATAATCCGCGCTTCCAACGGAATACTGCTTTCGGATAATCCCTCCGGATAGCCTTTCCCATTCCATTTCTCGTGATGATAATGCGCAATGTTTTTTGCGACTTCCATAAACGCATCATCTTCTACGCCGTTCAAAACCTTTTCTACAATTGTTGCACCGACAGCTGCATGTACCTGCATCAGGCGAAATTCCTCCTCGGTAAATCGGCCCGGCTTCTTCAATATGTAATCCTCTACGGCAATCTTACCAAGATCATGCATTGGCGCTGCTTTGATGACATTCTCTACATACTCTCTGGTCATATGGAACTTATCGCTTTCCCTCTCCAGTTCGTCCATAAAGATACGAACTGCTTCACTGGTTCGCTTTACATGACCACCGGTACTGTCATCCCGACTCTCTACAATATCAGAAATACCGATAATAATCTTATCCTGCATTTCCTGAATATGCTCCTGCTTCGCTTCTACCTCGCCCTCCAGCTCGGCATTGTATCGCGACATTAACCGCAAATACCTCTGCTGTACGGTATCGTCAAAGATTTCTACAAGATATCCGGATGTCCCTCCGAACAGACCATTATTTATCGTACGCCAGGTACACTTTAAGTCACGCCCCATCTGCGTAATATAAATCGGCTCTTTTTCCCCTGTCTCCACACTATGCTTCAGCCAGGACAAGCTCTCCTCTATGCCTTTGTTTCCTTGTGATTCAATCGGTCTGTCTACTTTTGCATAAGCAACATCCGGGAAAAATTTCTTTAACATCGGGCTACAGCCAAGATAATTCAACTTCAGGTCAAATATGA
>JAZNXH010000178.1:0-3386 GCA_045593785.1 Lachnospiraceae bacterium | reverse complement strand
GGTCTCCATACGTTTCTTCAATTCCGGTCCCATCTCATCCATGTTGGCAAGTTCATAGATTTCACAGGATTCCAGATAGGATAACAATTCTCTACGTACCGTCGCACCTACCTTCTTCATGGTTGCTGTCTGTACTGCACCACCCAGACGCGATACGGACAATCCGTAATCGATTGCCGGTTTGAAGCCTTTTTCAAAGTTTTTCTGGGACAGCACAATCTGTCCGTCTGTGATAGAGATTGCATTACTTGCTATGTACTCGGTGATATCACCGCTCTTTGTCTCAATAATCGGAAGAATCGTCACAGAACCACCGTTCTTATGCTGGCATCCATGTTCCAACAAGCTTGCATGTGTATAGAAAATATCCGAAGGATATGCATCACGTCCCGGAACCTTACCGGTCAGCAGTGCAATCTCACGGCAAACGTCTGCATGCTTCTTCAGGTCATCGATTACCACACAGACATCAATCGCATACTTCATCATGATGTATTCCGCGATTGCTACGCCAACGTACGGTGTATTACGCAATACCGGCGGACACTCATCGTTAAACGCCGCCAGAATCAAGGTGTTGTCCATAGCGCCGCGCTTTAAGAGTTCTGTATATACTTCCTTTACTTCTTTCTTGGTCTTACCGACTGCAACATAGATGCAGAACATCTTCTCATCTTTTTGATTTACAATAGCATCCAGACACAGCTGGGTCTTACCGGTCTTCTTATCTCCCAGAATCAATTGGCGCTGCCCGCGGCCAATCGGATAAATCATATCAATACCGGTCACACCGGTCAGGAACGGCCGCTTCACTGCAGTACGATCCATAATCGGAATCGGTTTCGTCTCAATCGGAAGTTCTACCAGCTTATCATAATACTCTCCGCTCATCAGGTCTTTTCCGAACATATCTACAATATGTCCTACCGATTCCTCACAGAACAATCCGGTAAACTCTTCCTGCGTTCTGGTAACGGTGTCCCCAATGTACACTTCTCCGTTGGTCTTTACCAATGCCACACCGACGGAATTCCTGCGGATATCCGTAACATAGCCTTCCGCCTTGTCGCCAATTCTTACACGTTCAAAAAAACCGACACCGGACAACCCGTCTACTTCCAGAACATAACCTTCTGCCTTGGTTACTCTTCCGATCTCATACACGTTTTCTCCGTTTTGAATCGCTTTTACTTTTTTCTCAACCAGCTTATCAATCTGTTGACTCATCGCTATCCCATTCCTTTATCTGTATTCATTACCTAAGTTCCGAGCTGCGCACACCATAATCGTACAAATATCCCCCGTGCAACAGCTGAAAACCCTCTAACACTGCCTGATCCGCACACGGCTTTACGCGTCCGTCTTTGCTTTCGTCTACAACATCTTCCGTTCCTACAAAACAGTAGATGGTATCATCATACTCTGCCTGTTTGTTCTTCAGATAAGTATAGAACTTGGCACAATCAAAGATGCTGTCTTCCTCTTTTCTGTATTCGGAGAAAATTGTTTTCTCTTCTTCATCCAAAATATCATCCAGTACCAGAAGCTGCTTTTCTTCTGACAGGCAGGTAATCTCGTACAAATTGTCGAACGACAATTTGTCCAAAATGTTGCATACCAGACGGTAACGCACTCCAACAGACTCCTCCTGTGGCGGAATCTGTGTAATCACCTGCTCCTTCGACACAGGAAAACTCTCACGCAACTTACGATAGTCTTGGAAAAAGTCTTTCTTCTGCATCGGTTGCGCCTTCGGAACAAACGGAATTGCCAGATTCTCTTCCCGATCCGGCAGAGAATCAGCACCTGCAACCGTAGACACTGTCATTGTCCCCTGCTGCCCTGTACCATCCTGCATCTGCTCGTTATACTGTTTGATATAGCGGAAAACTTCTTTTTTCATACGCTTCATGACGCCGTTTGCCAACGCATCCAATACGATAAATACTGCTCCGCAGGCAAGCAACGATACAATCAACGTTATTATCATCATTCCGGTCATTATGTTTCCCTCTGTTGTCTATTAGTATCAGAACTGAATAATCAACGGATTAAAGTAAAGAAGCAGGAATACCAGTCCAAACAGCAACAGTAACAATACTGCAATTACAATTGCGATTACCATAACTGACTGTACAATATCTGCCTTTGTCTCCGGGTTACGTCCTACTGCCTCCGCTACCTTAGAACCTAAGATACCAAGACCGATGCCTGCGCCTAAGAAAGCAAGGCCGATCATCCAGCCGATTGATGAAAGTGTTGTTGCAATAATCTGTTCCATAATTCCCTCCCATGTTGAGAACAATATATTTTCACGAAATATTACTTACCTATGGTGTGTCTGAACCGGTTGGTGGTTCTTGACTATTGTCTACCACCGGATTCTGAGTCAGATTCGGGTCCGCTGCCGGTTCCTGACTGTTATCTACCACCGGTTCCTGCGTCAGATTCGGATCTGCTGCCGGTATCTGACTGTTATCTACCACCGGTTCCTGCGTCGGATTCGGATCTGCTGTTGGTTCCTGACTATCGTCTACTACCGGGTCCTGATTTACCGACGGAATTACTGCGATTGCTGCTCCGGAAACTGCACCACCAGTACTGTCATCGTTATCTGTAGCACCCGTGTCGCCTCCGGTACTATCATCGTCAGCATCGCCGCTTTCTACTTCCGGACGACCACTCATCTTCACGATTTTTGAAATACCAAGTTCTACCGGTTTTTCATCATATATTGCATCTGTTACACTTAAAATAACTTCGGTTTTCTCTGGAATTCCATAGATGTACACATTCCAGCCATTGATTCTGGAAGCAGCATTTACATCAATTTCAATCGTTTGGATCGGAGCTCCATCCTTAGTTTTTACTTTCAGATTCGCAGAATCCAAACGATAATTCTGATCAAGATATACCGTACAGTTCATTGAACCTTCCATATCATTGATAGAATTGATAACAATCTCGGAAGATATCTTCTTTGTTTTAACTCGAACTGTATTTATTATATTCTCACCATCTTCACCGATATGGCCGATTCTAACATCATAATAGGTATCCGGCTTCAAGCCATAGATATTACGTTCTTCTTCCGCATTAGACAAACCTACAGGCTTCACTACTACTGCATCGCCATTGTTCGGATCCGTAATCTCGACATACACAAGACCAAGCTTATTCTGAAGGTCCTGTATCTGATAGAATACCGTAACATAATTTGCGTATGCAGACACACCTCGTAACTGTACGTATTTGTTCAGCTCGACTTCCGGTGATACTGCTTTGGTAGCACCATCGCCACCCTTGCCGCCAAGGCCACCGGCTCCACCGGCTCCACCTTTACCACCGTTGCCGCCGTTGCCGCCATTGCCGCCGTTACCACCACT
>JAZNXH010000177.1:0-10957 GCA_045593785.1 Lachnospiraceae bacterium | reverse complement strand
TGAGGTTGGCGAAGTTGTAACGAACAATGCGAAAGTATTTCAGAATCTGCCGGCAAGGATACCGTATCAGGGAGAACTGGTACTGCGTGGTGAGGCAGTGATCCGTTACAGTGATTTTGAAAAGATTAACGAGAAAATTGAAGATGCAGAAGCAAAGTATAAGAATCCACGGAATCTATGCAGTGGTGCGGTACGTCAGTTGAACAATCGGATTACTGCGGAACGGAAGGTAAATTGTTTTGTCTTTTCGATGATTTCCATGCGCGAATTCAATGCTTCGGATGCGATGTCGGAAGTGAGTGAGAACACAGATGGCTTTGCAACCCGTAAGGAGCAGATGGAATGGCTCAAGACACAAGGCTTTGAAGTGGTGGAATATGAGCAGGTAACGGAAGATACGATTCTTAGTGCAGTTGAGAACTTTGCCGGTAAGGTTGCGGGGAATGACCTGCCTTCTGACGGTCTTGTCCTTACGCTGAACGATATTGCATACGGACGGTCTCTTGGCCGGACTTCGAAGTTCCCTCGCGATGCAATCGCATTCAAATGGGCGGATGAGATACGAGAGACGCATTTGCTTGAAATCGAATGGAGTGCATCACGTACCGGTTTGATCAATCCGGTTGCTATCTTTGAACCGGTGGAGTTGGAAGGGACGACGGTTAGCCGTGCAAGCGTTCACAATGTCAGTATAGTAGAGAGCCTGGAACTTGGTATCGGAGACCGGATTACGGTATATAAGGCCAATATGATTATTCCACAGATTGCAGAGAATCTGACACGTAGCAATAAGCGTATGATTCCCGCGGAATGTCCGGTCTGTGGTGGTGAAACTACAATAAAGCAAGACAATGATGTAAAGGTACTGTTCTGTACCAATCCGGATTGTCAGGCAAAGAAAATAAAGACATTTGCACATTTTGTCGGTAGAGATGCGATGAATATCGAAGGTCTGTCGGAGGCAACCATCGAGAAGTTGATTGCAGCAGGTTGTATCCGCGAGTTTGCGGACCTTTTCCGCTTGTCGGCACATCGTGAGACGATTACGGCAATGGAAGGCTTTGGTGAGAAATCTTACGAGAAATTGCTGGCAGCAGCAGAAAAGGCAAAGTCGGTTCCGTTAGCACGGTTGATTTACAGTCTTGGTATTGCGAATGTAGGATTGAGTAATGCGAAGTTGATCTGTAATGCGTTTGGCGGTGAATTGGAACGGATGCGGAAAGCATCTTTGGAAGAACTGACACAGATAGAAGGAATCGGCGCAGTAATTGCTGAGGAATGGTGTCGTTTCTTTGCCGATGAGAAGCAGGCGGCACAATTGGATGAATTGTTGACGGTAGTGACTCCGGTATTTGAGAAGACGAATGGCGCTGCTCTTTCGGGAAAGACGTTCGTTATTACCGGTTCCGTCGAAGCGTTCGCAAACCGGAATGAACTGAAAACATACATTGAACAGCAGGGTGGCAAAGTAAGCGGCTCAGTCAGCGCAAAGACAGATTATCTGATTAATAATGATGCCCGGTCGAACTCAACAAAGAACAAGACTGCAAAGAGTCTGGGAGTTGCGATTATTACAGAGCAGGAGTTTCTTGCAATGGTAAGTGAATCATGATAAAATCCGAACTTGAGAAGTAATACGAATTGAAACAGAAATTGTTCTGGGAATGGAGAGAATATGCCGATTAAAGTACAAAATGGTCTGCCGGTGAAAAAAATACTGGAAGATGAAAATATATTTGTTATGGATGAGAACCGTGCAATGCACCAGGACATCCGTCCGTTAAAGATTGCAATATTGAATCTGATGCCGCTCAAAGAAGATACGGAATTGCATCTGCTTCGCAGTCTTGCTAACACTCCGTTGCAGGTAGATGTAACTTTCCTGCGTACGGCATCACATGTTGGTAAGAATACCGCAATGGAGCATCTGGAGCAGTTTTATCTGACTTTCGATGAAGTAAAACATAAAAAGTTTGACGGCATGATCATTACCGGTGCACCGGTGGAAAATCTTGAGTTTGAAGATGTGACCTATTGGGAAGAACTCAAGGGAATTATGGAGTGGACGAAGACGAATGTTACCTCCACTTATCATATCTGTTGGGGAGCACAGGCGGGCTTGTATTATCATTATGGTGTGCATAAAAAGCAACTGAACAAGAAACTGTCCGGCATTTACGAACATCAGGTATACAATCGGAAGGAGCCGTTAATTCGTGGATTTGACGACGGATTTCTTGCGCCGCACTCTCGTTACACTACTGTATCCCGTGTAGATATCGAGAAACATCCGGAACTCGTGGTATTGGCTGAGTCTGATGAAGCAGGTGTATTTATTGTGCTCGGTCAGGAAGGCAAGCAGGTATTTGTGCTCGGCCATCCGGAGTATGACCGCATGACATTGGATAACGAATATAAGCGGGATATCGGAAAAGGTCTGGAGATTGATATTCCCAAGAATTATTATCCGCAGGATGATCCGACCAGGAAACCGGTATTAAGCTGGAGAGCGCATGCAAACACACTGTACAGCAACTGGCTGAATTATTACGTATATCAGATTACGCCGTATGATTTTGTTGAAGTGAATGATATGGAGTAATGTAGTAAGTAAGATGGTTGAACGATGACTGCTGGAATTTAGAAATCAAAAAGAGGGTAGCCCTTGAGCCGGTTCAGGCTTATGGGAACCCTCTTTTATTTTAATTATTTCTTGTAATATACAATACCGACAGCATTTTGACCGATGTTAAGCGAGATGATACAGCCCAGGAAGAAATCCGGAATATTGTCGGTGCCAAGCGCTGTCTGTAAAGAGGAGCGCAATGCACAGGCAGCTTCGGAATTTGCAGCCTGCGCCATAATATATGGCTTTTCGGGAACGGATTCTTCCAGGAACATCTCAATCATTTTTTTGAAAGCAGCTTTTTCTCCGCGTACTTTCTCGAGGATTTTGGATTCGCCGTTTTCAAAAGTGATAATCGGTTTTAATCCGATTGCGTCTCCGACAAATGCAGCGGCAGCCGATACACGGCCGGATTTTTTTACACATTTGAGATCAAGCGGAATAACAAGAATACGGGAATGCGCAAGGAAATCTTCGATTGTTGCAAGAATGGAAGAAACCGTTTCGCCGTTCTTGGCCATCTTTGCTGCTTCCATAACAGCGAGACCGTAACCCATACTATAGGTCATGGAGTCAATGATATGAATGCGAAACTCCTCCTTGGCTTCCGGATGTTCCTGATAGAACATATCTCTTGCAAGAATTGCGTTCTGGTGTGTGCCGGAACCTTTGGAGTTGATGGTAACATGAATCTGGTCGGTATAGCCGTCACGATATGTCTCTTCATACAATTGGGTATAAAGATACGGAGTAATGGCAGAAGACGTCGGCAGTTTGTCTGTTGTTGCCAGAATCGGATAAAATTCTTCCGGTGTAATATCAAATCCATCGCGGAATTCGCCGTCCTCCGCTATCAGCATGATCGGAAGTAATGCGATGTTCAGTTCCTGACAGAGTTCCAGGGAAATGTCAGAGGTGGAATCGGTTGAAATCTTTATCTTTTCAGTCATTTTATATCGTATCCTTCTTCGTAGTTTATATTGAATTATTATATAGTAATCATGTTGAATATGAAGTACAACAAAAAATACTTAAATAATTTGAATGAATTGATTATAATAGAAATAAGAAAAAGAATCAAGTGAAATGTATATTCTTGCATTTATAGGCTATGCACGATATAATAACCGCAAAACGGTTATTATCAGTGGTAGTCGCGGAAAGGTATTATCAGGTTTATGGAAGAAGTAATACAGGTAGAGGGCGGATTGTGTCTGCGCCCACTTACGAGTACAGACGCAGTCGCATTTCAGGATGCATTTTCCGAAGAGGAGAGTGCTCGCTTTTTTACACAACAACGGTTACAGGGATTTCGTGATGCAAAGGCTTTGATTGAGTGGTTATGCGAATCCGGAGAATATTATACAATCATAAGACAGAACAGTGATCAGGTTATCGGACTAATCGGAATCAGAAAAAGAAAAGAGAATCCGGGTACCTGTCGGATTAGTTATATGATTTTGAAAGGACATCGTGGCAGAGGAGTAGCACCTCGGGTAATCAGGGCATTGACTTCAGCTTGTATGGAACGTGCAAATATCAATCGGATTGAAGCAGCAATCCGGCCGGACAATATTAAGTCACTTCGTTGCATTGAAAAAGCCGGATACACGATGGTGGGAATTATTGATGCCGAACCGGATAAAGCAGGTGAGGGAGCATTGGCAAAGCGTATTCTTTATGTATATGAATAGAGGAACGGTCTGTGTTATTACATGAAACAGAAATGTAATAACCGAATAAGATATTATGAATCATAGCAGGATACGAAAACGAACAGACGTATCCGGAACGGAGACGATATGGAGACATCAAAAATACTTGATTTAATCGGAAATACACCTTTACTTAGTTTGAAGGAACATACCGGTTGTAATATTTTTGCGAAGGCCGAATTCTTAAATCCCGGCGGAAGTATCAAAGACAGAGTTGCTAAAAGTATGGTAGAAGAAGCTGAGAAGGCGGGGAAACTTCGTCCCGGTATGACGATTGTGGAACCGACTTCCGGTAATACCGGTATCGGACTTTCTCTGGTTGGAGTGCGTAAAGGGTATCGCGTCATCATTGTAATGCCGGAGAACATGAGTGAAGAACGGAAGAAGATTATCCGTGCACTGGGTGCGGAACTGGTGCTTACGGATCCAAAGCTTTCAATCGGCGGTTCGGTGGCAGAAGCAGAACGGATTCTGGCAAGTTCTCCGGACTATTTTATGCCGCAGCAGTTTGAGAACCCGGCGAATCCGCGGATTCATTATGAGACAACGGCAGAAGAAATCTGGCGTCAGATGGACGGTCAGGTAGATGTGTTCGTATCGGGACTTGGAAGCGGTGGTACACTGCAGGGTGTCGGAAGATTTATCAAGGATCACAATCCGAATGCCAAGGTGGTAGCGGTTGAACCGAAGAATGTGTCTGCGTTGCTCGGACATGAACCGGGACTTCATAGTATACAGGGAATCGGTGATGGATTTATTCCGGCGGTACTGGATGCATCTATGATTGATGATATCATCGAGGTAACCGATGAAGATGCTATTGAGACCACCAGAGAACTGGGACGTGGCATGGGTATACTTTGCGGAACATCATCGGGTGCCAATGTGTGGGCAAGCATGAAGATTACGGAGAAGTATGGAAAGGATTGCCGGATTGCAACGGTACTCCCGGACAGAATGGAGCGGTATTTCAGCACGGGGTTATTATAAAAAATCCACGAAAGAGAGGGAAAACATATGTTAAGAGTAGTAAAAACAGAAAATGGTATGGTAAAGGGTTTACCGGCAGCAGATCCGAGAATTACATCCTTTAAGGGGATTCCGTTTGCAGCACCGCCGGTAGGAAAGAACCGTTGGCGCGCACCACAGCCCGCTGAGAATTGGGAAGGAATCCGGGAAGCATATGAATTTGCACCGATTTCGGTACAGGATCAGCCTGCTGTCGGAACAGATATTTATTGTCGTGAATGGCATGTGGATCCGGACATTCCGATGAACGAAGATTGCTTGTATCTGAATGTATGGACACCGGCTAAGACCGGAGATGAGAAACTTCCGGTATTGGTATGGTTCTTCGGTGGCGGATATCAGTGGGGATATACCGCTGAGATGGAATTTGACGGAGAACGTCTTGCACGCAGAGGCGTGATTGTAGTAACTGTGAATTACCGTCTGGGTGCGCTGGGCTTCCTGACTCACCCAGAGATTACAAAGGAGTCACCCAAAGCACCGGCAAACTTCGGTAACCTTGACCAGCAGGCAGGTTTGAACTGGACTATCCGCAATATTGCAGCATTTGGCGGTGATCCACAGAATATTACGATTGCCGGACAGTCTGCAGGCGGCGGTAGTGTCATGACCCAGTTGACCACAGAGACAAATTACGGCAGATTCCAGAGAGCAATTGTATTGAGCGGTATGATTCGCAGTCCGTATATGCCGAATCCTTTTATGATTCCGAAGAGCTTGGAAGAGGCAGAAAAATGCGGAGAAGACTTCTTTGCATTTCTTGGTGTTAAGACTTTGGAAGAAGCAAGAGCTTTGGATGCATTTTATATCCGTGATAAATATGCGGAATACCGTCCGGGTCACGGTATGTTTACAACAGTTGTAGATAACGTTTATCTGAAGGGCGACCCGATGAAGCGTATCATGACCAATGATTACAACCGTGTGCCGATTATGGGTGGTAATACCGAAGATGAATTCTTCTCCTTTATTCAGGCTGAATCGGAAGCAGAACTTCGCGCTATGGCAGAGAAGATTTTTGGCGAGGATGCAGAAACGTTCCTGGCATTTCCTGAGGCGACGGAAAAGAAAGGTGACAACCAGTATGCTTCAGTCAGCAGCATTGAAGCCGCAGTAAAGAATGTATGCCTGCAGGCAGAGGCAAACGGTAGTCCGAAGAGTTATTATTATCGTTTCGCTCCGGACATTCCGGGTTGGGATAATCCGGGAACCTTCCACTCGGTAGACCTTTGGTTCTTCTTTGAGACTCTGGCAAAGTGCTGGCGTCCGTTTGTTGGAAGACATTACGATCTTGCAAGACAGATGGCAAATTATTGGGCAAACTTCATTAAGACCGGTGACCCGAATGGGGAAGATGCAGACGGAAGCAAGCTGCCGGAATGGAGACCGTATACGAAGAACGATCTGTGTGAAATGGTATTTACTCCGGAAGGTGCTAAGACTGCCGTAGAGGACGATCCGTTCATGCAGTTCCTTGTAGCACAGATCAATAAGCAGTTGAAGAAGTAAAGAGAGGTAAAGAGAGGTAAAGCATTTGTTGTCAGCATTGGTTGTTGTAGTTTATATCATGGCAGTTATGGTGGCGCAGATATTATTATGTCTGTATGCAAAGAAGATACCGGTAAAGATAATCCCGGTGTATATCATCTGGGGAGTTGTGGCAATCGGTGCTGTTCTGATGCAGGGGACTTTTTCGGAGTATCTGGGCGGACATATGGCAAGTGCCATGCTGGGACTGATAATGGTAATAGCAGCGGCAATCGCAGCGGTGGCTGATGCCTGCGTCTGGCTTGTGTTTTTCATCATGGGACGTGCGAAGAAGAAACAAGCAGCGGTGAAGGAAGTACAAGCAGAGGCAAGAGAAGAATAAAACGGTAGATAAGGCAAGAGTATCCGTAAACAAGGCTTTACGGATACTCTTTTTTGCGACGAAATGCGAGAAGGCAGAGCAAAATAAGCAGCGAAGGAACGAGAGGAGAAGCGTAAGTATAAATTCAGAACAATTTATGTCGGATTCATGCAAGAATCCCTTTTATAGGAAGAGAAATATGTTATACTCTATATACACGAGTCTGTGTGAAAAAGAGAGTAAGATTATGTCCGCGAAGTTTGTATTCGTGGAGAAAGAGTACATCAAATAATAGGGACGGAGGGTATTATGCTTCAGATTAGTAATTTAACAAAAACATATGGTGAAAAGAAAGCAGTGGATGACCTGACACTGCACATTCAGCCCGGTGAAATTTATGGTTTCATTGGTCATAACGGCGCAGGAAAGACCACGACAATCAAAGCGTGCTGTGGTATCCTGCAGTTTGAAGAAGGAGAAATTCTGCTTGACGGTATCTCAATCAAGGATGATCCGATTGCCTGCAAAAAGAAACTGGCATATATCCCGGACAATCCGGATTTATACGAATTCATGTCAGGAATGCAGTTTTTGAACTTTATTGCTGACATCTTCGAAGTGAGTGCCGTGGATCGAGCATCCCGCATCAAGAAGTACGCAGATATGTTGGAACTGACCGATGACCTTGGTCAGTCAGTTGCATCGTATTCACACGGTATGAAACAGAAACTGGCGATTATCTCTGCTTTGATTCATGAACCGAAGCTGATTATCATGGATGAGCCGTTCGTTGGACTTGATCCGAAGGCATCCCATCAGTTAAAGCAGCTGATGCGTGAAATCTGTGACAATGGCGGCGCAATTTTCTTCTCGACGCATGTATTGGAAGTAGCAGAGAAACTCTGTGACAAGATAGCGATTATCAAAGGCGGTAAGCTGATTAAGGCCGGTGATACGGAAGAAGTGAAGGGTGATTCGTCACTGGAAAGCGTATTTTTGGAACTGGAAAGCGAAAAAGAATAACAGAGGCGGATGGAGAAGAATATGATAAAAACATTAATGAAAAAGCAGATGCTGGAATCTTTTTCGTGGCTGTTCTTTAACGGAAAATCAGGCAAGCTGAGAAAAGGCATCGGGCTTGTTGGAAATATTATTTTGTATATTTTTGTTTTTGGTATCGTAGCAGCAATCTTTTTCGGTATGTCGATTATGCTGTGCGAGCCATTGGTTGAAATCGGATACGGTTGGTTATACTTTGCAATTACCGGTATGGTGGCGATTGTACTTGGTGCATTCGGCAGTGTATTTAATACACACTCGACCTTGTATCTTGCAAAGGACAATGAACTTTTGTTAGCACTTCCTGTCCCTGCATCGAAGATATTGGTTGCACGCCTTTCCGGTGTGTACCTGATGGGCTTGTTGTATGAGATGATTGTTATGGTACCGGTGCTGATTGTATGGTTCATTTATGCAGATCTTACGATACTCGGCGTACTGTTCAGTCTGTTGATTCCGATTGTATTGTCGTTCTTTGTGTTAACCCTGTCCTGCGTTCTTGGATGGGTGGTTGCATTGGTAAGCAGCAAGATAAAGAACAAGAGCTTTATTACTGTAATTTTGTCTCTGGCATTTATCGCAGCATATTATTATTTCTATATGCAGGCATATGAGATGCTCTTGGAACTGGTAGCAAATGTGGAGAAAATTGGTGACGGAGTTAAGAACATCCTGTATCTATTCTATCACATGGGCTTGGCAGCAGAGGGCAATGTAGTATCAATGCTGTTCTTCACTGCAGTAATTGCAGTATTGTTTGCAGTCGTTTACTTTGTTCTGACCCGGACATTTATCAAGATTGCAACGACCAACAAGGGAAGCGTAAAGTCGAAGAAGAAAACCAGTATCAGCAAGGAAGCAAAGGTAAGCACGATGGATAAAGCGCTTCTGTTTAAGGAGAGAAAACGCTTTACCAGCAGTGCAAACTATATGATGAACTGTGGTCTGGGTACGGTGTTTATTTTGGTAGTAGCAGTAGCGCTTATCATTGGTGGCGATGCGTTCAGTGAAGCGTTACATCAGGTCTTTGGAGAAAAAGAAGGATTTTTGCTTCTGGTAGTGACCGCAGCAACAGTAACGCTGAGTTGCATGAATGATATCACGGCGCCGTCCGTATCATTAGAAGGTAAGAGTTTGTGGTTGTTACAGTCTCTTCCGGTAGATCCGTGGAAGGTATTGTGGGCGAAGATAAGACTGCACTGGTATATCACTTCGATACCGTCGATTGTACTGCTTCTTGTCTGCAAATTTGTGTTTGGTCTTGATTCACTGGAATGGCTTGTGATGTTTGCCGTGACGATATTATTTATTATGTTTATGGCAGAGTTTGGTCTCATTATGAACCTGTTGAAGCCGAATCTTGACTGGACCAATGAGGTGATACCGATAAAACAGAGCATGGCAGTGTTTATTGCGATGTTTGGCGGCTGGATTCTGGTTGCTGTTTTTGCTATTGCTTACGTATTATTGGATGATATAATCAGTCCTGTCATATTCCTTCTGTTTGTTGCAGCAGTTCTGTTTGTAGCAGTTGCTGCTACAGAATGGTGGCTGAGAATAAAAGGAAGAAAGATATTTGCAGAATTGTAAATGAATTAAAACCGGTATCCGATGAGCGGATACCGGTTTTTTTTAGTCTTCGGTCCAGAACAGTTCGTCCAAAGTCTTATCCAGTTTTTTGCAGATGGAAAGACATAGATTGATAGTAGGATTATAGTCGCCCTGTTCTATTGCGTTGATGGTCTGGCGGGACACTCCTACAAGTTCAGCGAGTGCCTGTTGGGACAGTCCCTTGGCAGCTCTTGCTGATTTAAGTTTTAGGTTTTTCACGGGGCATCAACCTCCTCGTCAGAACTGTCGGGTTGGGGCAATGTTTCCGCTTTGTTGCGTCGGTGCTTGGCATAGCACATAACACCGAACAGAACCCAGCAGGAAAGTGCGGCAATCATGCAGGTTATCATGACACTGGTTTCTTTTTCTGCGCCAAGAATGATAAATACAAATCCATAACAAAACGAGCAGATTAACTGTGCGTTGATGGCTTCAGGTTTTTGATTCCAACCAATCACGACATCACGGAGAATAAACTCGATCTGTCGTATGGTGAAGGTAAGCATCAAACCACAGAAAACAATCTCCGTAACCTTTGTGGTCCAGGAAAAATTGCTGAAGTGGTGGACAAGAGCCCAGACAGAAAGAAAGCCGCAGAGAAAGAGCAAGGCATGAAAGGAAGCCTGAGAGCGCAGGAGCTTTTGACGTTCATCAAATAAAGCTTTTTGGGATGAGGGTAGTCCCTGTTTTTTTTGATCTTTATAAACCTCATAAGCAACCAGTATGCAGGGGATGAAATAGATTAAAAGTGCAATGCCGAGACCGATTAAGGCCATTTTTTCTTTTTCCATGAGGGTTCTCCTTGTTAGACTATGCTTTTTATTTTGAACTTTTGTGACAGATTTTCTGAAACTCAGTGTAAAGTATATCTTAATAAATGTCAAGTATATTTTACAATTAGGTTTTGATATTATGATTTTATGATGTTGCAGAGTTTTTGTTCTTATTGAAAATAATGAGAAGCATAAAAATTAGTTGACATAGAAAGTATAATTGTATACAATCATACAAAAATACGTGAATAATTATAAATGAGGGAAGAGATATGGAAAACAGAAAAGTATATAT
>JAZNXH010000176.1:0-12417 GCA_045593785.1 Lachnospiraceae bacterium | reverse complement strand
CGGTACGGCACCGGAGATTACCCGCCACATGATTGAGGTACGTGGTGTCGGTATTATCAATGTGAAGACGCTGTTCGGTGTAGAAAGTGTCAAGAAAACACAGTCCATCGACCTTGTGATTAAACTCGAAGAGTGGAATAAAGATAAAGAATATGACCGTCTCGGTCTGGAAGAACAGTATACGGAATTCCTTGGAAATCGTGTAGTGTGTCATAATATTCCGATTCGTCCGGGCCGTAACCTTGCAATTATTTGTGAGACTGCAGCAGTTAATTTCCGTCAGAAGAAGATGGGGTATAATGCTGCTGAAGAGTTTTACGGTCGTATCATGGCGAATATGCAGAAGAATAAGCAGCAGGACTAAGAGCAAAGGAGCAGAACTATGAAATATTGTTTTGGTATTGACCTTGGAGGTACTACCGTAAAATGCGGTCTGTTTACACAGGAAGGTGAACTTCTGGAGAAGTGGGAGATTCCGACCAATAGGGAAAATAAGGGCGAGAAGATCCCGCAGGATATTGCGGATACCATTTTACATAAGATAGCGGAGAAAAACCTGAACAAGGAAGATGTACTTGGTGTCGGAATGGGGATTCCGGGACCGGTCAACGCAAAGGGTGTAGTACTCGGATGCGCGAACCTTGGTTGGGGAGAATTCAATGTGGCAGAGAAGATGTCACAGCTTACCGGTCTGAAATTCGTGGCAGGCAATGATGCCAATGTTGCGGCACTCGGTGAGATGTGGCAGGGTGGTGCAAAGGGCTATGAGAATGTCATCATGGTTACGCTCGGTACCGGTGTTGGCGGCGGTGTCATTGTGGATGGGCATATTGTTGCAGGCAGTAATGGGGCCGGTGGTGAGATCGGTCATATCGTAGTCAACCCACAGGAAACTGCAATCTGCGGTTGTGGCGGTCACGGTCATTTGGAGCAGTATGCTTCTGCTACCGGCGTGGTAAATACTGCAAAGAAATATCTGGCGGAGTCAGAGGAAACTTCAGAACTTCGTAAGTGTGAGCCATTGACTGCAAAGGATGTGTTTGATGCAGCAAAAGCAGGGGATGCACTGGCACTTCGTGTTGTAGATACGTTTGGAAGCTATCTGGCACTGGCACTTGGATTTGTTGCATCCGTAGTGGATCCGGAGGTGTTTGTTATCGGAGGTGGCGTATCCCGTGCCGGAGATATCATTCTGGATGCAGTGAAAAAGTATTACAGCGGGAACTTGTTGTCTGCATTAAAAGAAAAGAAGTTCTGCTTTGCAAAGCTTGGAAATGATGCCGGCATGTACGGCAGTGTAAAACTGTTACTATCGTAATAGTAAAATCGCATAAAAGAATTTTAGAAAAGCCATCATTTTGCACGAAGTTTACAAACTTTTACGAATCGGTATGAAATGATGGCTTTTTGCATAGATTCATGATATAAGTATATTGACATAAGTTGGTCGAAATTTTATCAATGTGGTCAGAAACGCGCGAATAACGGCGAAAACGAGAGTGATGATTTGGAGGGGCAGGCTTGGATTTCTACGACGGATTAGTGAATATCGTGGGAACTGACAGGGTGTTACGGGATGAACCGTTGCGCCTGCATACTACGCTGAAAATTGGCGGCCCTGCAGATTTTCTTGTAAAGCCGGAATCCGAAGAGGAATTGCGTGCAGTGTTGGAGTTGTGCCATACGCACAAGATGCCTTGCTTTATTTTGGGAAACGGAAGCAATCTTCTTGTATCCGATGCAGGATACCGCGGCGTAATCATCAAGCTTTGGCGCACGGATGAGGCAGTACAGGTGTTGGATCGGACAGAAGCATCCTCTGTAACGCTTCGCATCGCAGCAGGTACGATGTTATCCCGTGCTGCGATGGCAGTGGCTAATATGGGACTGCAAGGGTTTGCATTTGCGGCAGGCATCCCCGGAACCGTCGGAGGAGCAGTGGTAATGAATGCCGGAGCCTATGGAGGAGAGATAAAAGACTGTATTTTATCAGCACGGATTATGGACGAACAAGGAACCGTCCGTAAATTGTCAAAAGAAGAATTGCAGCTCGGATATCGTACAAGTGCAATACAGGGAACCGGATGGATTGTGTTGGATGCAGATTTTTGTTTTGCACAGGGAAAGAAAGACGAGATTCTGGCTGAGATAGAAGAATTGAATCAAAGACGCAGAGAAAAACAGCCTCTGGAATATCCGAGTGCCGGAAGTACATTCAAACGTCCGGAAGGGTATTTTGCAGGAAAACTGATTATGGATGCCGGACTGGCAGGATATTGTGTCGGCGATGCACAGGTTTCAACAAAGCACTGTGGGTTTGTGATTAACCGGAAAGATGCAACAGCTACGGATTTTTATCAGCTGATGCAGGATGTGACCGCGAAGGTACAGGAGCAATTCGGAGTAACATTGGAACCTGAGGTACGCTTGTTGGGAGAGTTTTAACTATGTCATTCTCGATGGATGTAAAAGAAGAACTGCGCAAAAAAACAGGTAACGCAAGACATTGCCGTATTGCGGAGCTGACAGCCATGACGATTGCGCTGGCACACCCGCTGGCAGAAGAAGGCGGTCTGGAATACCGGACAGAAAGTGGGATGGTAGCAGAACAGATTGCTTCTTTGATTGAAAAATTATTTCATGAGATTCCGGCGTTGACTGTAATTAAAAACGGCGCTAAAACCGTGCATCTGATACAAACGAAAACCGGAGAAGCCACCCGGAAGATGTTGGAGACCATGAAGCTTTCAGCGGAAAATCTACCATACGGGGCAGTGGCAGATGAGATGTTGTTACAGCGTTCCTGCTGTAAACGTGCTTATGTGAGAGGGACATTTCTTGCAAACGGTTCCATCACGGATCCGCAGAAAAGTTATCATTTTGAAATGGTTTTTGCGCATCGCAGACAGGCAGAGCAACTACAGAAGTTGTTGCAGAGTTTCGATGTGGATGCCGGGATTGTGGCAAGGAAAAAAGCCAGTGTCCTTTATGTAAAAGAAGGCGCACAGATTAGTGATCTTTTGAATGTAATGGAAGCGCATGTTGCGCTGATGGAAATGGAAAATGTACGGATTTTGAAAGAAATGCGTAATTCCATCAACAGGCAGGTGAATTGTGAGACTGCCAATATCAACAAAACGGTAGCAGCTGCCGCAAGGCAGATAGAAGATATCAAGCTTATCAGGGACACAATCGGATTCGATGAACTAAAAGACGAGCTGAAGGAGATGGCAGAACTGCGTCTGGAATATCCGGAAAGTTCATTGAAAGAATTGGGGACGCTTCTTTCGGTACCCATTGGAAGATCCGGTGTGAACCATCGTTTAGCAAAACTATGCGAAATAGCAGAGGGGTTAAAAAACAGTAAGACAGAAGAACGGTAATGAAGGAGGTACCAAACATGTTGTCAAAAAAAATCACCATTAAGATTCCGAGTGGTCTTGAGGCCAGACCGGTTGCTTTGTTGGTACAGGTAGCAAGCCAGTTTGAAAGCAGTGTGCATGTTGCTTGCGAAGATAAGAAAGTGAATGCGAAAAGTATTATGGGAATGATGACGCTCGGACTTTCTGCAGGGGAAGATGTTGAAATTATCGTAGAAGGTGCAGACGAAGTTAATGCAATGGAGCAGATTGAAAAATATCTCTGCGGAGCATAATTCAGCATTGATTTAAAAGGTACACAAGAGTAAAATAAGAGTAACGGATGTGAACATCCGAGGGAAAACGGTTGAATGATTCCATTCAACCTTTTTCGGCTTTTGGGTCTGATTTATGGAATCAAAGCAAGAGTAAGATTGAGCGAAGACGAAGGTCGGTGAGATTGTGGGGAAGAAAAAAAGAAAAAAAATTATGGGGATTCTGATTGCAGAATGTCTGATACTATTGGTACTGCTTGTAATGCTTTGGCTGCCAAAAGAGGATCCGTCTTCCGGATCTTCCGTAAACATTGAAAATGGAGTAAGTGCAACGCCTGTTCCGGATATGGGAGGGAAACAGGAAGTGCCTTCTACGCAACCGGAACCGGAGCAAAATGTGTCTGTAGTGACGCCGGAACCGAAACCCGATACACCGGATACGAATCCGGATTTGGAATCCGATATGCCGGATACGCAGCCGGAGGAAGACAGGGAAGTGATTGTTCAGAAAGAGTCGGCACAGCAGCGGAAAGAAAAAGCCGACCGTTTGGCTGCAATGTATGATTATGATGCAGCCATGGAACTGGTACAATCCTATGAGGGTTATGAGAATGAATCTGTGTTGACAGAAGCATTTCTTACATACGAAGCACAGAAAGCAGCGTGTAAACCCTGGGCAGACAATACGAAGATATCGCATTGTTTCTTCCACTCTCTGATAGCAGACAGTTCATTGGCACTTGGGCCAAACAGTGGAACAAGAGACGGATATAACCGATATATGACGACCATCGAAGAATTTGAAAAGATTTTGCAACAGATGTACGATCGGGGGTATGTACTGGTGCGGATTCATGATATATCGGAAATTGTGGTACAGGATGACGGAACAGAGAAGATGGTGATGAAGAAGATTCTTCTGCCGGAAGGCAAGATTCCGTTTGTAATGTCTCAGGATGATGTGAATTATTATGATTATATGGACGGCGAAGGCTTTGCGACAAAGATTGTAATCGGTGAAGACGGAAAGCCAACCTGTGAATATATTAAGAAAGACGGTACCGTAGTAACCGGAGATTATGATTTGGTTCCGGTATTGGATCGTTTTGTAGAAGAGCATCCGGACTTTTCTTATCGTGGTGCGAAGGCAATCCTTGCGATTACCGGATACGAAGGAACCCTCGGTTATGAGACTGCTCCCTATCGTTATAATGAAGCAGAGCATCTGATTGGTTTATCCAAAGATCAGAAAACAGCCATGTTGGAAGCAGAAAAAGCCGCCTGTCTGGAGGTAGTAGCTGCATTGAAAGCGGATGGATATGAATTCGCATCCCATAGTTACGGACATGGTAATATGCAAACAAATACGGTAGAGAAGTTTAAGTACGATATGAACCGTTGGCAGGATGAAGTAGGAAGTCTGCTGGGGGAGACGGATATATTTATCTATCCGTTCGGTGCAGATATCTGTGACTGGCGCGGATATCATGGCGAGAAATATGAATACGCGATAGAGAATGGGTTCCGCTACTTTTGTAATGTGGATTCTGCACAGTACTGGGTTCAGATGAAAGACGATTATCTGCGTCAGGGACGAATCAATTTTGACGGTGAACGTATGATGAAGGATCCGGATAAGCTGAGTTACTTCTTTGATGTAGAAAGCGTACTGGATCCGAGCAGACCGCCATTACAATAATGAATTTGTGCCTTGATGCCGTATCAGATTACAGGCACCGGAAAGATATGGAGAGAAGGATGAAGTTTACACATTTACATGTGCATACAGAATACAGTCTGCTGGATGGCTCCGGTAAGATAAAAGAGATGGTTCACCGGGCAAAGGAACTTGGGATGGACAGTCTTGCGATTACAGACCACGGTGTTATGTATGGTGTAATCGATTTTTATCGTGCCTGCAAAGCGGAGGGAATCCGTCCGGTGCTTGGTTGTGAGGTATATGTATCACCCGGTTCGCGTTTTGATAAGGAGGCGGGAGTATCGGATGAACGCTATTACCATCTGGTACTGCTGGCGGAGAATGATACCGGTTATCACAATCTGATGAAGATTGTATCCAAAGGATTTACGGAAGGCTTTTACTACAAGCCGCGTGTCGATTATGAAGTGCTTGCAAAGTATAGTGAGGGTATCATTGCACTGTCTGCCTGCCTTGGCGGTGAGGTGCCGATTTTACTGAAACGCGGCTTCTATGAGGAAGCAAAGAAAGCAGCTTTAAAGATGCAGGCTGTTTTTGGTGTAGGGAATTATTTTCTTGAGTTGCAGGATCATGGCATCCCGGAACAGGGAACGGTTAACCAGGGCCTGTTGCGCATGAGTCAGGAAACGGGCATTCCGCTCGTGGCAACGAACGATATTCATTATGTACTGCCGGAAGACGCGGCGGCACATGACATTTTGTTGTGCATCCAGACCCAGAAGAAGGTGACGGACGAAGACCGTATGCGCTATGAGGGCGGACAGTATTATATGAAGTCCGCGGAAGAGATGGAAAAACTCTTCCCTTACGCGAAACAGGCATTGCAGAACACCTGGGATATCGCACAGCGTTGTAATGTTGAAATTGTGTTCGGCGAATATAAATTGCCGAAGTTTGATGTGCCGGGCGGCATTCCGGCATATGATTATATGCGTCAGCTCTGTGAAGAGGGTCTGGTGCGCCGTTATAAGAATCCGACTCCGGAGCTTCGGGAGCGGATGGAATATGAACTTGATATCATCCACCGGATGGGATTTGTGGATTACTTCCTGATTGTGGCGGATTTTATTCATTATGCAAAGAGCAACGGAATTGCAGTCGGTCCCGGACGAGGCAGTGGTGCAGGCAGTATCGTGGCATACTGTATGGAGATTACGAACATCGACCCAATCCGCTATCAGTTGCTGTTTGAACGTTTCTTGAATCCGGAACGTGTTACAATGCCGGACTTTGATATTGACTTCTGCTTCGAACGTCGTCAGGAAGTCATTGATTATGTGGTGAGAAAATACGGTAAAGATCGTGTGGTACAGATTATTACCTTCGGTACAATGGCGGCGCGTGGTGTTTTGCGCGATGTCGGGCGTGCCCTTGATATGCCGTATGCCAAGGTGGATGCCATCGCCAAGATGGTGCCGACAGAATTGAATATTACGATTGATAAGGCACTTACGATGAATCCGGAGTTGAAGACTGCTTATGCAGAGGATCCGGAGACGCAGCATCTGATCGACATGGCAAAGCGTCTGGAAGGTCTGCCGCGACACAGTTCCATCCATGCCGCCGGTGTCGTAATCAGTAATGCACCGGTCGACGAATATGTGCCGCTTTCCCGTGGTGCGGATGAAGCGATTACGACACAGTTTACGATGACAACACTTGAGGAACTGGGTCTGTTAAAGATGGACTTTTTGGGACTTCGTACGTTGACCGTAGTACAGGATGCGGTAAAACTGGTGAATAAGCGCCTGCGTGCAGAATGGGAAACACGCCGCATAGAATCCGGCGTGTATGAAGAATTAAATATTGATGAGATTGACTTAGAAGATAAGGCGGTTTATGAGTTGATCAGTTCCGGAAAGACGGAAGGTGTGTTCCAGCTCGAAAGTGCCGGCATGAAGAGCTTCATGAAGGAATTAAAACCGGAGAGCATCGAGGACGTTATCGCGGGAATTTCTTTGTACCGTCCGGGGCCGATGGACTTTATTCCACAGTATGTGAAAGGAAAGAACGAGCGTGCAGGCATCGTCTATGATTGTGCGGAACTTGAGCCGATCTTAAGTCCGACCTACGGCTGTATCGTGTATCAGGAGCAGGTTATGCAGATTGTACGTGAACTGGCAGGCTACAGTTTCGGGCGAAGCGACCTGGTGCGCCGTGCCATGGCGAAAAAGAAGGCAGATGTAATGGCAAGAGAACGTCAGAATTTCGTCTATGGTAATTCGGAAGAGAATGTTCCCGGCTGTCAGGCAAAGGGGATTCCGGAAGCAGTTGCCAATAAGATATACGATGAAATGACGGACTTTGCAAAGTATGCATTTAATAAGGCACATGCGGCAGCCTATGCGGTACTGACCTATCAGACAGCATATCTGAAGCATTATTATCCGGTCGAGTTTATGGCGGCATTGATGACTTCTATCATGGACAATTCCGGTAAGGTATCCGAATACATCTACGTCAGCCGTAAGATGGGCATTGAGATTCTTCCGCCGGACATCAATGTCGGAGAACGTGCTTTTACGACGGACGGTAACAACATCCGGTACGCACTTGCTGCAATCCGCAGTATCGGACGTCCGGTGATTGATGCGATGACACAGGAACGTGCAGAGAACGGACCATACCTGAGTCTGAAGGATTTCTGCGAGCGTTTATCTGCGAAGGAAGTAAATAAGCGTACGGTTGAGAATTTTATTAAGGCAGGTGCATTTTCCTCCCTTCCGGGTACAAGAAAGCAGCAGATGACAATCTATGCCGGAGTGCTCGATGAAGTAGCGAGAGAGCGCAAAGTAGCAACGACCGGGCAGATGAGTTTCTTCGATCTCATGGACAGTGAGGAGAAGCAGGAGTATTCTGTGCAGATGCCGCCGGTGGGCGAGTATGAAGAAGAACAGCTTTTAGCATTTGAGAAAGAAGTACTTGGTGTTTATATCAGTGGTCATCCGCTTGAGACGTATCGCGGTATCCTGGAGAAGAACACGGATGCAGTTACAACAGATTTTGTGCTCGACGAAGAAAGTGGTACTGCAAAAGTAAAAGACGGCGCGGTGCATACGGTCGGCGGAATTGTAGTAGATAAGCTGACGAAAACCACCAGAACGAATTCCATCATGGCGTTTATTACGATTGAGGATATGATGGGACAGTTGGAAGTTCTGGTGTTCCCGAAGGATTATGAGCGTTTCCGTACTTCGCTGGAACTCGACCAGCGCGTGCTGATTACCGGACGCGTAACGGCAGAGGAAGAAAAGGATGCGAAGTTGATCTGTCAGGATGTCATCCGGTTTGATGAGATTCCACGTGTGCTGTATATTAAGTTCCCAGACAAGGAAAGCTATTTTGCAGAGGAAGAAGCGATGTTGAATGAGTTGGCAGGTTTTGACGGCAATGACAGCATTGTGATATACTGCGAGAAGGAAAATGTCCGCAAGGAACTTCCGAAGAGTCGAAATGTATCGGTGAATGCGAACTTACTTGCAAAACTTTACGAGCGCTATGGGCAGGAAAATGTCAAAGTGGCAGATAAGCCGCTTGTGCGGAAAAATACGATGCGGCGTTCATAAGAAGCTGTTGGACAGAACCGACAATGAAATCAAAGTGCCTGTGATATGACGCAGGACTGAAAGGTGCGATAAACAATATGGAAGAAACAAAGAAAGTAAAAACAATCGGTGTTTTAACCAGCGGTGGTGATGCTCCGGGTATGAACGCGGCAGTACGTTCTGTCGTTCGTATCGCGATGTCACACGGTGTTAACGTAAAGGGTATCCGCAGAGGATATGCAGGACTTCTGGAAGAAGATATCATTGATATGAATAACCGTTCCGTGGCAGATATGATTCAGCGTGGCGGTACGATGCTGTTTACGGCACGTTGCAAGGAATTCATGACAAAGGAAGGGCAGGACAAGGGTGCCGAGATTTGTAGGAAGCACGGTATCGACGGAGTTGTTGTCATCGGCGGCGACGGTTCCTTCCGCGGAGCAAGAGAGCTTGCAGCGAGAGGTATCAATACCGTCGGTGTTCCGGGAACGATTGACCTTGATATTGCCTGTACGGATTATACCATTGGCTTTGATACTGCAGTAAATACAGCAATGGAAGCAATCGATAAGATACGTGACACCTCGAATTCCCATGAGCGTATCAGTATCATCGAGGTAATGGGAAGAACCGCCGGTCATATTGCACTCTGGTGCGGTATCGCAAATGGTGCGGAGAACATCCTGACCGTAGAGCGTTATAACGGTGACGAGCAGCGTCTGATTAATCATGTTATTGAGAAGAAGAAAGTCGGCAAGACCCACCATATTATCATCAATGCAGAAGGCATCGGCGATTCCCATGCTCTGGCACAGCGCATCGAGGCTGCGACCGGTGTATCGGCACGTGCAACCATCTTAGGACATTTACAGCGCGGCGGCAGTCCGACCTGTAAGGACAGAGTGTATGCGTCTGCACTCGGCTGTAAGGCGGTCGAAGTGCTCTGCGAAGGAAAGAAGAACCGTGTGATTGCATATCGTCACGGACAGTTTATGGATTTGGATATGGAAGAGGCTTTGGCAATGAAGAAAGATTTGGATCCGTTCCTTTATGAGATGCACAAGAGACTGGCAAGAATGTAAAACGAAATATATTTCGTTTGCAAAATTGGGCGTGAAGCCCAATGTTTGCGGGTTGGAGAAATTTGAAGAAGGAATCCCGAGCGTCAGGTTGACGTTCGGGATTCTCTTTTGGTTTAATGGGTTTTTGATATCGGAAGAATGTACTTCTCGGCGTATGCCGTATATTTTTCTGCGAAGTACGGACTTCCTTTTTTGATATTTCGGAGCGATTCGTGCAGATTCATGTTGTTTTCTGCTGCATCGATAACGCAGACTGCGATATTGGAACAGTGATCAGCGGTACGTTCCAGGTTGGTGAGTAAATCTGCCCAGACGAACCCGACTTCAATGGAGCATTCACCGTGCTTTAATCGGCGGATATGGTTATCGCGCATGGTGGCTTTCAGACCGTCAATGACCTGTTCCAGCGGTTCTACATCCCGTGCTGCCTTGAGGTCGTTGTGAACGAAAGCAGTCAGGGACAGGGTAAGAATCTCGGAAACAGCATTACACAAAGTCTCGAGTTCTTTCCGGCCGGCAGGAGAGAGAGAAAGTTCTTTCTCGCAGAGTTCTTCTGCGGACTCCAGAATGTTCACGCTGTGGTCGGAGATGCGTTCAAAATCTCCGATTGCTTTTAAGAGTTTTGATACGGACGTACTGTCGCTGTCACTCATCTGGTGACTGCTGAGCTTTACAAGATAGGTACCGAGAATATCTTCATAGTGGTCGGCTTTTTCTTCTGTTTTACGGATGTCTTCTGCAGCAACTGTATCGTAAGCGGTCAGCAGATTGAGACTTTTCTTTACAGCGGTTACGGATAAGTCTGCCATCTCACATACCAGAGTGTTGCAACGTTCCAATGCAACCGGAGGTGTAGCAAGAAGTCTTTCATCGAGTTCTGCGACCACTTCTTTTTTGTTGTTATCCGGCACCAGCTTTACGGCAAGTTTTTCGAGTAAGGAGGACATTGGAAGTAACAAAACCGTACATGCAATATTAAATATGGAATGCGCGATTGCAATTCCGATGTGTGAAGCAGAAGTGTCAAACAGTGCAGGTTTCAACAACATGGAAATCAGACTAAAAACGCTGAGCCATACCGCAGTACCGATCACGTTAAAAGATAAGTGGATGATTGCGGTACGTTTTGCGTTTTTATTGGTACCGAAGGAAGAAAGTAATGCAGTGATACAGGTACCGATGTTTTGTCCCATGATAATCGGTACCGCTGCACCGTAGGAAACCTGACCGGTTGCTGAGAGTGCCTGCAGGATACCGACGGAGGCAGAACTGGACTGGATAATTGCGGTAAGTACTGCGCCGGCAAGAACGCCAAGGATGGGGTTCTTAAATAACAGAAACAGGTTTTGAAATGCCGGTACATCTGCAAGTCCGGATACAGAAGAAGACATGGTATCCATACCGAACATGAGAGTTGCAAAGCCGAGCAGGATGGTGCCGGTATCCTTCTTTTTACTGGTCTTTCCGAACATCAGTAATGCCGTGCCAATCAGTGCAAGTACAGGGGTAAATGATGTTGGTTTTAACAGTTGCATGAAAAGGTTGTCACTGGAAATGCCGCCGAGACTGAGAATCCAGGCGGTTACTGTAGTGCCGATATTGGCACCCATGATAACACCAATGGATTGGCGAAGTGACATTATCCCGGAGTTAACAAAGCCGACAACCATAACAGTGGTTGCTGATGAACTTTGAATGACAGCTGTTACACCTAGACCGGTTAAAAATCCTGCAATTTTATTTTTTGTAAGGCGTGCGAGAATCTTCTTTAAACTGCTTCCTGCTCTACGTTCCAAGGCATCACCCATGATGCTCATACCGAATAGGAAGAGGCACAAGCCGCCGACAAGCGTTAATACATCAAATATGTTCATTAATTCTCCATTCCGGAAGCCGGGAAAGCTTCCTGCATAAATTTCAAATTGATATATCCGAAAATAGAATAACAAAAAATACTTCACTGTGCAGACAAGAAACTGTTAATATTATGTACAGAAAACGTTAAAAAAAGCGGTGAAACCGGAGAGGTTTCATCGCTTTTGGCATCATAGTCAGAGTATTCTGTTGGGAAACAAATCAAAAATCAAAGTTTGAAATCAACGTTATTCCCGCGTAACAGTCCGTCATTGACTCTACGCTGATTTTGAGAATAGGGGTTTTTCGTGTACTTAATTAATGTGTTTGTTACACCGCCTGCTACATAACGTCTGCCGCATTCCGGACAAACGGAGGTAATGAGACGTACCGTCGCAGAAACGAGTTTTGCACCGGGCTTGCTTGCTTTTTGAACTGCATTTGCAACATGTTCACGCTCGTGAGAGGACACTACCGATGCAGAAGCAGAAGGACTGATGTGCGAAGCCGACTGGAACGAAACATCGCTCTCGTTTGAACGGTCCACGTACTTTCGGGTCTTACAGGTTGCACAGCCGTCAA
>JAZNXH010000175.1:0-2357 GCA_045593785.1 Lachnospiraceae bacterium | reverse complement strand
TTGAAAGTTTTGGCATCGGTGGAAGAATATAGAAGTGAGCAAAATAAGAAGAACCGTTCCGGCAGATGATGTGTACCGGAACGGTTTTGTTAGTTAGGAGATATTGAGTTGAACTGCGAGTAAAACAGTATATAGATGCAGGAAAAATGAATAGGAATGCAGAGTAACTTATGTGATATGCTATCACTCACACAATCCGCTCAAATCTACTTTATACATCATCTCTTCTCGATGTTTCTCTGCTTCTACAAACATAATCATATAGATCGGGTAGTATGTGATACCATCATTATTGGTACGTACATTTCCATTCTGAAATACATACGCTTCTTGAATTGCATATGCTTCATTTGACATTATATTGGATAATGCTGCGTGTTTTGTATAATCTTTTCCTGATTTTATTTCGATTGGAAGAACCACCCCTCCTTGCTCCACAAGAAAATCTACTTCGCCTTGTCTCCTGCTGTTAAAGTAGTAAAGCTCAAACCCGTGGGCTTTTAATTCCTGTGCCACGACATTTTCATAAATGGCTCCAAAATTTATATCTTTTTCATGATTCAGTATCTTTATCTGAATATCATTCATATACATGGATGCAAGTAATCCTACATCAGATAAAAACAGCTTAAACAAGTTTGTTGATTGTGAGAGTTTTAGGGGTAGCGTCGGTGCATCAACACAGTATACCGGATGTGCAACACCTGCTTCTTTTAGCCAAATGAAACTATTGTTATAACGCGAAAGTTTAAAATGTTCATTCAGATTTTTCAAAATAAATCTTTTATTTTTTGCATTAGCTCGCTGGGAATCAGATTAAATATCTCTTCAATATACAATTTGTGTTCAGGATCGTATTGGCTGATATCCATCTTATACAGGTTAACGATGGAGCGTTGTTCCCGCAATACTTCTTGAAGATTATTTGTCTCAAGATATTTATTTACTGCGGCCGGCATGCCTCCAACAATCAGATATAGGTTGAACAGCGCCATCATTTTGTCGTGAACAAAAGCATCTACGGATGCCTTTGCCAAAAATGCTTCTCTTAGGGCTTCGATTACTTTATCCGAAACCCCATTAGCAACCGCAAATTCTTCAAAATCTAAAGGATACATCTCAACAATGTCCATGTAACCAACCGGAACAGAACGGATATCCTTCAATTCTACGCCTAACAAAGAACCACTAAGAATGTAGCGATAGCTGCCTTCTTCCACTAAGAACTTGACTGCGGTAACGATCTCTTTGCAGGCCTGAACTTCATCTAAAAAGATAAGCGTTTTTCCGGGAATCATGGATTGATCGGCAATTGCAGACAAACGAAGCAGAATATCAGCACTTCCGTTTGCGTTTTCAAAGAGGGTTCTTGCCTGTGTATTTTCAAGAAAATTGATTTCTACAACATTTTCATAATGCGTATGTGCAAAATTACGTATGATATATGTTTTCCCTACTTGTCTCGCTCCGGTAATCAGTAACGCTTTTTTATCTGTCGAGCTAAAAAAATGGTCTAACTCTTTCTCAATCTTTCTAGAAATCATCATCACCCCTCCTTTTGTCCGTTTTGTCAAGAATATTGTGCAATGATTTGTCCGTTTTGTCAAGGATTTTATATATATTTTGTCCGAAAAGTCAATGTTATTGTGTGCACGATTCCCAATACGAGTCATATGATTTTTTGTTGATTGACGAAGCATACAATAAAAAGAGGGAGCTGTTCGCTCCCTCGTATAAGTTGTTACGCTTTATTCAACATCAAACGGATAATTAATCGGCACTTTATTGATAATATACGAGCTTTCATCATTCCACATCGGATTGATGGATTTAACATATACTTTCAGTAAAATAGAACGGATATATGTTTTGTTAACCGGAGTGCCGACCTCAGTACAATCAACATCAGCAACACCTAAGATATCATTTTGTGTCAGCCGCTTGTCTTCAAAGTAGAAATCAACAGTATCCATCAGCACATTCAGATTAGATTTCCAATCAGCACCAAGCTCGAGTTTTTTAACATCTGCTCTGACATAGTGGAAATATGGATCATCATATTCAACAACCGGTACCTGCGTTGGTGCAGGAGTCGGAGCAGTTGTCGGCAACGGTGTCACTTCCGGAGTCGGAATGGCTTCTTCCATCTGCTTGGTAAATTCCGAATTGTCTACAGCAACTACAAATGCACGGGAAATCTGTTTACCGGTTCGCTTGTTCGTAATGACTGCAGTGATTCTTACATTGGCAGTATCATCCGTAAAAGTATCGAACTTATTCACGCGAGCCTGACCGGTACTCTTGTTAATCCATACGGCATCTTCGTTATCGGATTTCCAGGTCACGATGTAATCATC
>JAZNXH010000174.1:0-3880 GCA_045593785.1 Lachnospiraceae bacterium | reverse complement strand
TGGAAGCTATTCTTTTTTTTGTTAATAAATTGAATCTGTTTCTTTGGAGCGGTCCCATGCTTATACTGCTCTGCTCCACACACCTTTATTTCACCTTTCACTTACGCTTTATCCAACGCCATACCGGAAAAGCAATCCGCTATTCGCTCGGAAACACCCCGCCTGCCACTGCACCTTCGCGAAATTCACTGCGTACGCTCACAACCACACTTGCCGCCACGCTTGGAACCGGTAATATTATCGGTATCTCCACCGCAATTGCACTCGGAGGCGCCGGTGCTGTATTCTGGTGCTGGCTGACCGGAATTTTCGGCATGGCAACCACCTATGCAGAAAGCTATCTTGGTGTCCGTTATCAGCAGACCCTGCCGGACGGCACCCGCATCTGCGGTCCAATGGTGGCGTTTTATCACCGTTTGCATAAACCTGCCCTGTCTTTTATATATTCGTTCTGTCTGTTAGCCGCAGGACTTGGTATGAGTGCAACCACCTCTGCCGTTTTACAAAATGCCGGTGCCGAGTTACATCTCATTCCTTCCCAGTCCTTCCTGCTGCTTTCTATTGCAGGCATTCTGGTTGCTTTATTCATTGGATTTATCATCAACGGAGGAGGAAAATCCGTCAGCAGTTTCTGCCTGTTCCTCGTCCCCTGCATGGCTTTATTTTACTTTGGGTCATGCATCCTTCTTCTGTTTCTCAATTTTACTTCTGTATTTCCCGCCATTTCTTTGATTGTCCGTTCCGCCTTTGGCGCTCGCCCCATAGGTGCCGGCATCCTGGCAGGAGGAATGCAACTTGCCTTGCGTTATGGGATTGCACGCGGTCTTTTTACCAACGAAGCCGGTCTTGGTTCTGCTGCGGTAGCCGCTTCAGACAGTCATGATTCTGCTCAGGTACAGGGTCTCATCTCCATGAGCGCAACCTTTTGGGATACCGTTGTCCTATGCGGACTTACCGGAGTCGTAGTGGTAAGCAGTATTCTGCACCAGGGGATTAATCCTGCTTCTCTTTCTTCCGGAGAGTTGGTACATGCGGCATTTGCGGTACTTCCCTTTGGACGTGGTCTGTTAAATCTTTCTCTGTGTGCCTTCGCAGCCGCTACACTCATTGGGTGGTACTATATTGCAGAAAAGGCAGCCACGCAGCTTTCCTTTCTTTGTCACAAAGATGGAAAGCATTTCGTTGCTGCCCTTCGCTTCTGCTATATGCTTAGCATTTTTCTTGGTTTTTTGTTGTCACTGGACCTGATTTTTGCACTGTCGGATCTGCTCAATGCAATCCTTATCCTGCCCAATCTATACCTGCTGTTCTTACTGCGAAAAGAAATCCGGTAACCGCTTACAAATAACGCTCGTCCTGAATCGCTGCGCCAATCTCATCCGCATGCCCTCTGGTATCCAGTACTTCTACCAGCTTCAGTGCAAACTCGATGGATGCACCCATACCACGCGCAGTAATAAAGTTGCCATCCTGTACCACCGATGCATCCTGTACTGCACAGCCCGGCATACGGTCGCCAAATCCCGGATAACAAGTAGCTTTCTTTCCTTCCAAAAGCCCCAGTCGCCCGAACACGCTCGGTGCTGCACAGATAGCAGCAAGCCAGGTTCCTGCCTCTGCTGCTTTACAAACTCTCTTGCAGAGTTTTTCAGTAGAATACAGAATCTCAGTGCCTCTTCCGCCGCCCGGAAGTACCAGCATGTCAGCATCTGCAAAATTCTTGCTTTTCGCTTCTACCTCATCATACAGTCCGTCCGCCGTCACCTTGATACCGTGTGCGCCTTCTACCACTTCACGTCCCATTACGGAAACCATAACAACTTCCATATCTGCACGACGTAAGATATCCACAGCGGTCAAACCTTCGATTTCTTCAAAACCGTCTGCTAAAAATACATATACTTTCTTCATAAATCGCTATCCCTTTCCTATGTCTGGAAATACTGAATGTTGTAATATTTTCTTGACCTTCCGCATTTTCTCGCAACAGAAAAAACAAAAGGGATTTGGCACAGCAATATCATGTAATGCACTGTTGAAAAGACTGTTTGCAGAAAATGTGTGGCAATGGCGGACATTTATGTCCGAAAGTGACACACACTTTCAAAAACTGTCGCTTTCACCAGTGTGTGAATGATATGCTGTGTCAAATCCCGACTTTTCTCTGCAAAATGCGGAAACTCAAGCCCGATATTACATTCTCAAGGAATATCCTTTTGCGTTCAGTGCATCCAGAATGTTCTGTTTGTGTGCATTTACAGTGTCCAGTGCCAATGTCTGCTCATAAGATACGAACTGCATACGTACCGTCATACTGCATTTGCCCGCTTCGATGCTATCATCCTTGAATAAATCAACGAAAGTACAGTCACGGAGTTCTTCGCACTCATATGCCATAATGATATCACGGATCGTGCCGAAACTTGTTCCTTCTTCTACCAGTACGCTCAAGTCGATGTTAATGCCCGGGAACTTAGAAAGTTCTTTATAGGTAACCGGCACTGCTTCCATCTCTGCAAAGTCTGCGTAATCGATTTCCAGTACTGCTGCATGAAGTTTTTTGTCAATCTTATCTGCAACACGCGGATTCAGTACGGAGATACAGCCGATCACCTTACCGTCTGCTGCAAGAAGTGCAGAGTTCTTCGGATGTAAAAGTTTTGTCGGAATCATCTTCACCAGTTCAGCGTCTGCCTCTACAGCAGCAAAATCCAGTTCCTTATATTCAAAGCTTTTATTCTTAAGACCGAGAACCAGAGAATCCGCTACCTTCTTTACTTCCTTTAAGAGCTGATTCTCCGACTTGGTCTTCGATGCTGCAACAATGCTCAGTACCTTGCGCTCATTGCAAAGTCCGTCTTCCTTTATACCGCGAACGACACGACCAATCTCAAACATCTTAAGTTCCGGATTCGTGTCACAGTTCTTGGACACAAAACCGAGCAGGGTTGGCAGGATGGTACGACGAATTACATCATTATCCGAAAGTTCCGAATTCACAATACGCACATCGCCTTCTACCTCAATACCAAGTTCCTTGTTGAGTTTGTTATCATACCAGATATAACTGTGTACTTCATTGTAGCCGTATTCATCTGCAAGCAGTTCTTTGATCCGGTACTCATTCTCTCTTGCCTTATCCGGTCTTACCGGTGCCAGTAAACTATCGGTTGACTTCAGGTCAAAATTGTCATATCCGTAGATACGGGTAATCTCTTCAATGACATCCGCTTTGATGGTAACATCCTTTGTCGCACGGAAAGAAGGTACTACTACCTCGAACTGATCACCGTTTCTGGTTACACCAAACTCCAACGCAGTCAAAGTCTTTTCAATCTGGTCGGCGCTGATATCAATGCCGGTGTATTTATCCACATATGCCTTATCAAAGCTAAAACTGATGGTATCGTAGTGCTTACGGTAGCTGTCCGTAAGGGAAGTGATTACTTTTGCCTCCGGGTCAATAGTTAAAAGAAGATTTAAGAATCTCTCAATTGCCGGCACAGTCAATTCCGGATCCAGAGTCTTCTCGTAACGGGCACTTGCTTCCGTACGCATACCAAGTTTTGTTGCGCTCTTACGTACGGATACACCGTCAAAGTTTGCAGACTCCAGAAGAAGATTGGTTGTATTCTCTTCAATCTCGGACTGCAGTCCTCCCATGATACCTGCCAATGCAACCGGCTCGTCACCATCACAAATCATCATGATACCCGGTTCAATGCTACGCTCGGCAGAATCAAGGGTTACAAACGTTTTCTCGGTATCAAAAGTCTTAACACGTATCTTCTCTACCTTATCCTTATCAAATGCATGCATCGGCTGACCAAGTTCCATCATCAGATAGTTGGTCAGGTCTGCAAGCAGGTTGATCGGTCTT
>JAZNXH010000173.1:0-7200 GCA_045593785.1 Lachnospiraceae bacterium | reverse complement strand
CTCATCTTCTGCGGTGCTGAGGACGTGTATCTCGCAGATGCTATAACGTATTTCCGTATCATTTGCATCGGTCTTCTCTTTACCGCGCTTAACATCACCATCAACGCCGCTCATCGTGGTGCAGGCTATACCAAGATATCCATGCGTACCAACATCATTGCCAATCTGGTCAATGTATTGTTCAACTACTTATTAATCAATGGTATCTGGATTTTTCCACGCCTTGAGATCCGCGGTGCAGCCATTGCAACCGCACTTGGCGGTCTCGCTTCCTGTATCATCTCCTTCTGTACTCTCTTCAGTAAGAAGTACTACCTGAACTTCTTCCAGAAGGTTGGTCAGTTTTCTTTTAAGCAGATACTCACTCCGGTCTTCAAGGTCAGCAGCAGCGCCTTCGTAGAACAGGTATTCATGCGCATCGGCTTCCTGCTCTATGCCATCATGGTTGCAAAACTTGGTACTACCCAGTACGCAACACATCTGGTCTGCATGAATATCAGTACCCTGTCCTTCAGCTTTGGTGACGGCTTTGCAATCGCAGCCTCCGCACTCGTCGGTCAAAATCTTGGTGCCGGACGTCCTGATTTATCAAAACTATACGGAAAAACCGGACAGCGGATTGCATTTATCGCTTCCACCGTCTTGTTCGTATTGTTTATCGTTCTGCGTCATCCGATTATCGGCATGTTCAGTGACGAAGCCGAAGTGATCCTGCTTGGTGGTAATGTCATGCTCCTACTCGCAGCTTCTACTCACTTCCAGACCTCTCAGATTGTACTGAATGGTTGCCTTCGCGGTGCCGGTGATACTGCATTTGTAGCCACCGCCTCACTAATCAGCATCGCCATCGTTCGTCCGGTACTTACCTGGATACTCTGTTTCCCGGTCGGACTCGGACTCTACGGAGCATGGTTAAGTCTGTTCTTCGACCACGCATTCCGCTTTATCACGGCATTTGTCCGCTTCAACAATAACAAGTGGGTGAAAATCCGTTTGTAAACTTAATCCTTTTAGTAAATTCAGCGATAAATATATGTATATTACTTGATTTCTTGTTGAAATCTTCTAAAGAAAATGGTAATATATACGCATTGGTGCGAAGCTTACTGGGGTGCATCATAAAAACATTTTATTTAAGGAGGAGAAGAGATGAAAAAATTCATTCTTCGTGTCATGGCTTGCCTTATGATCGCAGCTATGATTGGAACATCATTCGGAACCACTAAGGCATCCGCAGCTGAAGGCAAATTCAGCGGTGCATACGGTGGAGACTACTCTGCAGAGTTTATTCCTGCAAGTGCGTTTGACGGCTGTGAAGACGGCGCTGTTGTAACATTTACTTGTAAAAATGCCGAAAGTTGGGCAAATTCTTACTGGCAATACACATTCATTGATAGTGCATATGAAAAACTTCTTGATGCAAGTCTGTATGCAGAAGGTGGAAGACCTAACTTTAATGCTTATGATTTTGCAGATGTAGCAGATGGTGATACCGCCACCTTCTCTCCGGAAGGCGTTAAAAAAATTATTGCTAACGATAGTTTAGGTATCCAGGTTGCTGGCATTGTTCTTCTTGACTGGACCGTTACTCCTGTTGGTGGTTCCGATCCTGTTGAAGAACCGGCTGAAGAACCGACCGTTGAGGAACCGGTTGTTGAAGAACCGACCGTTGAGGAACCGGTTGTTGAAGAACCGACCGTTGAGGAGCCGGTTGTTGAAGAGCCGACCGTTGAGGAGCCGGTTGTTGAAGAACCGACCGTTGAAGAACCGGTTGTTGAAGAACCGACCGTTGAGGAACCGGTTGTTGAAGAGCCGACCGTTGAGGAACCGGTTGTAGCTCCGGAAACTTCTGCTGACACTACCACCGGTAGAGAAGTTAAAGAAGGCGAAACCGTTTACACCGTACAGAAGGGTGACTGCTTATGGGCTATCGCAAGACAGTTCCTTGGCAAGGGTTCCAGATATACCGAACTGTTTGACAGAAACAGCGATATTCTTACCGATGCTACCGTAATCAGACCTGGTCAGGAAATCATCATTCTTGCAAAATAATCAAAACGATTACATAAGGATGTTAAAAGGGATGTGCACCAAACCGGTGCACATCCCTTTTTCTCTTACATATATATCCCCTATATCTCGAATCTATCCTACTATCTTTTGGGATTACTCTTCGTTCTTTACTTCTGTATTCTCTGCGACATACTGCTGTTGTGCCATCATTCTCTCATTATACTGCTTCTGATAAGCTTCCAACTGTTTCTGCTTTTTCGCTTTTGCCTTCTTTACAAGCACGCGGATTACAAGAATCACAGCTACAATGATAACTGCCCAGATCAACAGATACGGAAGATTGGTTACAAACCATACAATAAAGTTTTTAATTCCTTCACCGATATTGTAAAGATTATCGGAAAGGCCCTTGCCGATTCTGTCGCCTACGGAATCCGGCTCTACGATGGTCATACGCTCTACTTCACGGATATCCAAAGTAATGGTGCTGAATTCTACCAGATTATCATAGTTTCTTAAGATTGCGCCATGGTACTCAAGCAGATAGCGAACTTCGCTCAAACGTTCTTCCAACTTAATCAGTTCCTCTACCGTCTGTGCTTCCTCCATCCAAGCTAAAAGCTTATCTCTCTGAATCTCAAGAGAAGCAATCCGGCTCTCTGTCTCAATATAGGTCAATGTCACATCTTCCGAAGACTCATTCTTAGATGTAATGTTTGCCATGTCTCCGATCTGTGCGATAAACGCATCCAAGAACTTAGCCGGAACGCGGATTACGATGCTTGCACGCCGGTGATGGTTATATGCGTTGTAAGAAGTACCGCTGACATCCGAATTCTCTATGTAACCGCCATAGGTCGTTGTCTGTCCGTTTACAAATGCCACAAAGTCATCAAACTCTTTGGTCTCCGTAGACATATATACTCTGCGGATCAGCTTGCGGTTCGTTGAATTCACTTGTACCTCTGCAGAAGTATCAGCTCCGCTCTCCGGCTTTACTGCTTCTGTTTCCGGTGCTTCTACGGCTAATTCATCTTCCACTGCATAGCCATAATCTGCATCAGCAAAATAATCAAAGCCCATTGCTCCGCTGTTGCTTGTACTTGACATCGCCTGGTTCATCATTACCGCATCTTTTGCCGCCATCTCAGCTCCGCAGCCGGTCAGCAACATCACGGCAACCATTGCCATTGTTAACAGTTTCCATACTCTTTTTTTCATATTTTCCTCCAATCCGGGACACGCCCCTTCTCTTTACTGTCCCAAGAAAACAACTGCACTTTGTCACAATACAGTGCTATCGTTTTATCGTTTTCACCTAATAGACGATAAAAATTCCTGTATCGTTCCAATTTTGCACTAATTTACTATTTATTATACTCTTTTCTTCCTCCGTCCAGCAGGCATAATCCTCAGCCACAGATTTCCCGTAATGTAAAACAGCGGAGCATGATTACCCCGCCGTTTGTCACACGATTATTTTTCTTCTTCTACTTCAATCTTACGGATTTCTTTGCTTGCAATTTCCTTCACGATATCTGCAATGAAGTCACCAAGAACCTTCTGTCCTTCGTCGCCCTTGTAACGGCTTCGTACGGACACCTTGCCCTCTTCCTCTTCCTTCTGTCCGACAATCAACATGTACGGAACACGGTTGAGTCTTGCTTCACGGATCTTATAACCGATCTTCTCTGCACGCTCGTCTACCGTAGCAAGAATGCCAGAATTGCGGAGTGCGCCAAGAACTGCATTTGCATAATCCGTATACTTCTCAGAGATTGGAAGTACACGAACCTGCTCCGGACAAAGCCAAGTCGGGAACATACCTGCATATTTCTCAATCAGCCAAGCCAGCGTTCTCTCGTAGCAACCCATAGAAGTACGGTGAATGATATACGGACGAACCTTGTCACCATTCTGATCGATATAGGTCATATCGAACTGCTCTGCAAGAAGTGCATCCCACTGGATGGTGATCATCGTATCTTCCTTGCCGTATACGTTCTTTGCTTGAATATCTACCTTCGGACCGTAGAATGCAGCCTCACCGATACCCTCTTCGAACTTGATATCAAGTTCGTTCAAGATATCGCGGATGCTCTGTTCCGTCTGATCCCATACTTCTGCGTCACCGATATACTTTTCTTTATTATCCGGATCCCAACGGGAAAGACGATAGGTTACGTCTTCCTCAACACCGAGTACCTGCAAACAATGTTTTGCAAGTGCAATACAATCCTTAAACTCATCTACCATCTGATCCGGACGCACAATCAAGTGACCCTCGGAAATCGTGAACTGGCGTACACGGGTCAAACCATGCATTTCACCGGAATCCTCATTACGGAACAACGTAGAGGTCTCACCATAACGAATCGGCAGGTCACGATAGGACTTTTGACTGTTCTTATATACGTAGTACTGGAACGGACAGGTCATCGGACGAAGCGCAAACACTTCTTTGTCCTTCTCTTCCTCACCCATTACAAACATACCGTCTTTGTAGTGATCCCAGTGACCGGAAATCTTATACAAGTCACTCTTTGCAAAAAGCGGCGTCTTCGTTCTTACATAACCGCGGCTTTCTTCCAGATCTTCGATCCAACGCTGCATCGTCTGGATGATCTTTGCACCCTTCGGCATCAAAAGCGGAAGTCCCTGACCGATAACATCAACCGTCGTAAAGAGCTCCATCTCACGACCAAGACGGTTGTGATCACGCTTCTTGATATCTTCCAGATGAGCCAGATACTCATCCAAGTCTGCATTCTTCGTAAATGCCGTACCGTATACACGGGTTAACATCTTATTCTTTTCGCTGCCTCTCCAGTAAGCACCCGAAGAAGAAATGAGCTTGATTGCCTTGATGCCCTTCGTGCTCATCAGATGCGGGCCTGCACAAAGATCTACAAAATCACCCTGTCGATAGAAAGAAAGCTCTGCATCTTCCGGAAGATCGTTAATCAGTTCTACCTTGTACGGCTCACCTTTCTCCTCCATCAGCTTGATTGCTTCCGGTCTGGACAAGGTAAAGCGCTCTAAACTTGCACCTTCCTTGATAATCTTCTTCATCTCTTTTTCGATGTTGTCAAGTGCTTCGCGGTCAAATGCCGGACAATCAAAATCATAGTAAAATCCCGTATCGATGGACGGTCCGATTGCAAGCTTTGCTTCCGGATACAATCTCTTTACTGCCTCTGCAAGTACATGGGAAGTCGTATGACGGTAAGCAGCCTTACCTGCTTCATCATTGAAGGTAAGGATACTCAGTTCGCAATCCTCCTCCACTACCGTTCTAAGATCTACGGTCTTGCCATTAATCTGTCCTGCGCAAGCTGCTCTCGCCAAGCCTTCGCTGATATCAAGCGCAATCTCATATACGCTCATGCTCTGTGCGTATTCCTTTACGGAACCGTCTTTTAACGTAATCTTCATGTTCGTACCATCCTTTCTTTGCTGTCGGCAGTGCGATACGCTTTTTCTTCCTGCCGAATTGCTGAAATTAAAAAATCCCTTTCGATGCTCTCACACCGAAAGGGACGCTGTTCACGTGGTTCCACCCTTTTTGACAACAATACATGTTGTCCACTTCATTTGATGATAACGGAATCACCGTGCCGGATTAGGGCCGCTCAGAGGTGGTCTTCAGATACGCTTTCTTAGGATATTCTCAGCCTGTCATATCCCTCTCTGTAAGTTCACGAATCCTACTCTTCTCGTCAACGCTTTACTTATTATCACGCATTATATTCTTTTGAAAAATCAATGTCAAGAGGTTTTCTCCTTGAGTTTCCATGTTTTTCAAAATTCTCCCGACGTTTCAGCAATTCAACAAATGCGGAAACTCAAGTTCGTTGGATATATTATGCGTCGATGTCTGATTCATCGTATCCGCCGTCTGACATGAATTCACGTGCGGCAATACGCTTCTCCTCGCGCTGTTTCTCTACCATATCGGAAATCATATCCTTCACTTCTTTGGACTTTTTGATTCTAAGAATATCAAACTCCGGTGTGGACTTGTCAGCCGTACAGCAGTGAATCGTACCCAGTCCCCAGAGACGCTGTCCGAACGGACGCTTCAATGTAAGGTCCATCACACGGTACAGACGAATCTCTTCTTCCCGTTTCGAGAAAAATCCGGTCTCAACATACAGCTTTTCTTCTGTCAGCTTATATACCGTAAAGGTCCACGGTAAACCGAAAATAATACGTTTTCTGTCTTTCCATACATATTGTGTTTTATCCTTTGCCATACGCACCTCCAAAGTTTTTTCTAATTATTATGATAACATATTTGTTGCCATATCACCATCTTTTTTTCATAATATCCAATTGATTATCTTTGCAGATTCACATCCCCTAACAGGAACGGCTCACTTCTTCCATTATCATGCAAGTATTTCCTTTTCTTGCGCAAAACAGACTTTCAGACCGATATAACCGGGATAGTAATAAACGAGAAATAGCATCCTGGGCACTGTGTACTGAGCAGAATGCTATTTTATCTTAGTTCATTTTGGCCACTGCATTTGCGATGACATCATCCGGAACAACAATCGGAGTCGTATTCGGCTGGAACACCACCGTAAATTCGTCAACATAAATGGACGTAATGCCATTTTCCTTCATATCTTCGGTAACACGATTATCACATTCAAAAACAAATTCCACACGGATGAATTCCTGCGTCTCTTTATCAAATACAAATTTACAAAGGCCGCTGAACTCCATGTCCCCGATACCGAGTCCGCTGAACAGCGTCTTTCCGCTCATTGCATAATACGGATCCGGAATTGCAGTTATGTATATATTCTCCTCATCACTCGTCGTCTCAACCACAGAAAAATCATCTGCAGACATTTCTGAAATTCTCCGGACAAGCCCCACATCTTCACCATCCTCAGTATCATAATAGTCTGATTTGTACCATACATTCTCAACCGGACTGAAAGTATATTCAGTAATCATACCGTCTGTACCATAAATTTGATATTGCTTTTCGGTTTGTGTTTCCACCGCTCCTGCATATTCCATTTGCGCTGATACATCCGCATAAGCAACATCTTCATAAGACAGATTTTCACCAAACATTTTGATTGAAATCCTTTCCTCACCAAAATCAATGTTAGCTACCAGATTCACACCGGACTTGAAATTTTCGTTTAAATTACTCATATCGGAATT
>JAZNXH010000172.1:0-6655 GCA_045593785.1 Lachnospiraceae bacterium | reverse complement strand
ACAAACGATATGGGGGAGGGGAAACATTGAAAGAAAAAACACTGCTTTACACTAAGATTGTAATCAATCTGATTCTGTGCATTCTGGCAACCGCACTAATTATCTGGCTGGGACCGAAACTTCTTTCCTTTTTCCTGCCGTTTGTCATTGCAATCATCGTCTCTGCGATTGCTAACCCTTTGGTAAACTTCCTGGAAAAAAAAGTTAAAATTTTAAGAAAACACAGTTCTGCCGTCATCATCGTACTGGTATTGGCAGTTCTGTTTGCCTTGATTTATCTTCTGATTTGGGGTCTGATTCAGGGTGCACAGCGTCTGTTTGGGGAAATGGACGATATCATTGCAACCTTCCTCGGGTTCCTGGACGAATTCCGGATTGCACTTGCTAATCTGTCTATCTCTTTGCCGGATGGATTACACGAACTGATTTCCTCCCTTGACACCAACATCGAATCTGCACTGACCGGATTCGCCGCCGACCTTATGGATAAGATCAACCTTTCCGCAGCCGGCAGTTATCTGAACAGTGCACTCAATGTATTAATTCTGATTATCATTTCCATCCTGGCAACCTACTTTGTCATGATCGACCGTAACAACATCAGTCTTGCGATTTCCCGCGCGGTACCGACTTCCATCCAGCAGTACTACCGCGTTGCCATGGATAACATCAAAACCGCAGTTGGTGGTTATGTAAAAACACAGTTAAAGCTGATGATTATCATCATGCTCGTTCTGTTTGTCGGTTTCAAACTTCTAAAAGTAGAATACGCCCTGCTTTTGGCTTTCATTACAGCAATTCTTGACTTCCTTCCGGTGTTTGGAACCGGTACGATTATCGGGCCGTGGGTTGTATTCAAAATCATCTCCGGAGATTATCTCTACGCTGTATTCCTGGTTATCATTTACCTGGTATGTCTGCTCTTAAAGCAGTTGCTCCAGCCTAAAATTATGGGAGACTCCGTTGGCCTCTCACCCCTTTATGCCCTGTTCTTCATGTTTGTCGGCTACCGGATTAACGGTATCCTCGGTATGATTATCGGTATCCCGATTGGTATGATCCTGCTCAGTTTCTACCGTGCCGGATTTTTCAACCGCATCCTAAAAGGCTTCAAGATTATCGCGCATGACATCAATGAGTTTAGAAAATACTGACAAGGAGTAAATGCCTCATGACTTCCCCTTACAAACCGGAAGTTTCTGCCACGCTGATCAGCAAGGAAGAGATTCTTCAGATATTAGAGAAATATAATATAGGAAGAAAGCCACTCTCAATTCTTCTCGGTTGGGGGCAGACGACCATCCTGCGCTACCTGAACGGTATTTCTCCGACGCCGGAATACTCCAAAGAACTTTTTCACATATTAAGAGATCCATCCTATTATCTCGATGTGTTGGACGCGCACCGCGAGCGCATCACAGAACTTGCTTACCGCAAGAGCCGTCAGGCAGTGCAACAGCTCCTGGTCGGTTCCCGGCTCTCTCTGATTGCGCAATACATTATCAACCGTGCTTCGGGGGATATCTCTGCACTCAGAGTACAGGCAATCCTGTATTATTCCCAATGTTTCTCGCTTGCGCTCTGTGACCGTGCCCTGTTCGAAGATGAATGCAGTCTCCATGCCAGTGCATTTATTCCATATCCGAGCATTTATAACAACATGCGCGAGCATGGATGCCGTATGTTGGAAATATCCACCGATATGATTCCGGACGAGGATCTTGCCCTGATAGACCAGATTTATAACAGTCTGGAGTGGTACGGTCCGGAAGCCATCCGCATTGTAACTTCATTTGAGCGTCCTGCGTTGCAGATGAAACTGCGACGCAGCAAGAAAAAAAGCACGGACTCCGATATCATAGGAAACATATCAGAGTCCATGCTCAAAAGTTATTTTTCTACCATACTCGCCGGCTACAACATCACAAAGCCACGGGAAATCAATTCCTATTTCAACAAACGTTCTGCCGAGTTTCGAAGACGCAAACGAACTACAAGCGCCGGCAACATTTCACAAAATCGTTAATATCCTTTCAACGCCAACTGCGCTGCCAAACGCTGTACATTTTACAGATGAAGCAGCGCTTTCGCATTCTTCCACAAGATTTTCTCACGTTCATCCTCTGTCAATGGAATCTGCATAAATCGATCCAATTCTTCTTTCGGAGTCCACATCGGGAAATCCGAGCCGAACAATACCCTGTCTACACCATAGGCATCAATCAGACTTCTTGCCGTCTTTGGTTCAATGGAATACAACGAACTCGACGTATCAACCCAGATACGGCGTCCTCCCAGGATCTTCGCTGCGTCCTCCCAGACAGACCAACCGCCAAAGTGCGCGCCAATCACATCCAGCTTCGGGAAACGATCCATCACGCGCGCCATCCGCTCCGGCTTGGAATATTCATAACGGTAATCTCCGGTATGTACCAGCAACGGAATCCGTCCTTCAATACACTCATATAGCGGAAACGCCTTCTCATCATCGATCAAAAACTTTTGAAAATCCGGATGAATCTTGACACCGGCAAGACCTTGTTCCATTGCCAGTTCAATTTCCTTTTGTATCCCTTCATAATCCGGATGCATGGTGGCAAAGCCAAGCAACTTGTCCGGATACTGTTCCACTGTACTGACAATAAAACGGTTGATGCTCTCCACCTGCGCTGCAGTGGTTGCCACAGAATGTACCACAAAACGGTCGATCCCTGCACGCTCCCCCTCTGCAATCAGGTTCGGAACACTTCCGACCGTATCCATCTCAATATCATAAAAAGTTTCAATTCCTCTGGTTGCCTTCTCGGCAATCTTATCCGGAAAAATATGTGCATGAATGTCAATAATCATCTGACTCTTTGTCCTTTCCTGCTCAAATAAAAAAGCACCAAACGCAAGTATTCTACTCCTGTTTGGTGCTTTATGCAAGAAAAAACAACTATACTGCCGCCAGAAAATCCTCCACCACATCATCGACATGATATCGGCTGACCCTGTGACGGTTCATCCGGTCTGCCAGACAACACACTGCCTGCGCATCCGTAGACAGATCCGGAATTTTTCTTATCATTCCGTCCCCGCTCTCCAACTGCAAACCGAAACCCTCATGTGCTACGCCCTGATCTTCGTACTTTCCCCAAAGTACGTGTACCAGAACCCCATCTTTTTCTGTAGTATACCGTTTTTCCAATACTTTCCCTCGCAGTATCAGCTCCGGACCTACAGAACGTTTCTCTTTCAGGCTTTCCTCACCCATAATATCCTCCGTCCCGAGAAGTTCTCTTCTCCATGTAATCATGTAGGCACTTAACCCCATGTCTCCTACATTCCACTTTGACGGAAAAATGTAACACTAAAACAAATAATCCAGTTTTTTTATTTCTTCTGCCTTCGTCTGCGGCAATACATGAGTATATAAGTCCAATGTCATCGTAATGCTGCTGTGTCCCAGAAGTTCCTGTACCACCTTGGGAGGAATCCCACGTTCAATCGCACGTGTCGCAAAGGTGTGACGCAGGATGTGCGGAGTCAGATGCGGCATCCGCTCTGTCTCTCCATGTTCCACCGCGTTTTTGGACCTTCTGCGTGCTGCGGTGGAAAGCTGCCCATTCATCTCATCCACCAGACGTCCGAGTTGCTGACGTACCAGCTGACCGGATACCGGAGCACCGTCTTTTTGCAAAAACACAAGCTGTTCCATTCCCGGAAGCGGCCGCCACATCACACCCGCTTCTCGCTTCTCGGCCTTTCTGCGGCTCTGTTCCTCCCGTAGCACCCGTACCATCTCCGGAAGCAACGGAATCGTCCGCGCACTACTCCCGGTCTTTGGCAAATCCAGATAAAACTCCCTTTTCTCCCGACCCTGTTTCAGAGTTGTCCGCACATAAAGTTCTTCTTTCTTCCAATTAATATCACTCCACTGCAGTCCGGTAATCTCACCAATCCGCATTCCGGTTCCGAGTGCAAGCCGCAGAATCCCCTCAACCGGATTTCCGTGTGCCGCAGCCAGTAACCGTTCCTGCTGCCGCTCGGACAGTGCCTGTCGTTCCGATACTTTTTTGCGTCCGCGCGGCAAGATACACGCATCTACCGGATTTCGCCCGATCAGTTCATTTTTCACTGCCTGCCGGAACATCGAGCCGATTACTACCGATGTCAATGACAAGGTTGATTTGGAATACCCGCTCCGGTTCATATCATTGAAAAACCGTTGCAATTCATCCGAGCGGATCTCAGCCAGCATCTTATCCCCAAAGGTATCCCGGATATAATACTCATACATGCAACGGTAACTGTCCACCGTTCCCTGCTTTACCGTCGTTTTCTTGTACTCATTCAGCCAGAACTCATACCACTGGTTCAGCGTCAGTCCGCAGCGTGGCCGCTCCTGCTCCCGCAGTTGCAGCATCTCACGGTACTGTTCCTCTGCCTGTTTCTTTTCTTCTGCCTGCTTCTTTGCCTGTGCCAGACGGGCCGCCAGTTCATCCACATCTCTCCCATATAAGGAATATCGATGTCCGTCACAGGTATAACGCGCCTGCAGACGCCCGTCCCGGCAACGGGTTATCCCTTTGGGAAGCTTCCCCTCTTTTGTACTCTCTTCTGTTCTTATCATGTTGCATAACCTCCTTGAAAACTCTATTCACTCAGTCTGCACCCTGACACCACTTCCATGTGGTGTAAATCGGTGTCAGCGTGGTGTAAAAAATGGTGTCAATCCTGCCAATTTCGCGGAGCCTCCTTTTCTCCGGACGTCATATTTCTCATTGCATATTTTCATTTCACAACTAGAATTCGCAAAAAAACGCCCATTTAATACATCATTAAGTGCTTGCATAAACTTACCGTGAAAACTCACAAAATATGCGAGCGTACGACAAAAAATGCATACAAGTGAAACCCAATCAATACTCCGCAGATACATTTCCCTGCGGAAGGCCGCAACGCGGCAGAAAGGAGAACACATGAAACCATTCATGAGGAAACTTGCGCTTGCCCTTGCACTGGTATTAAGCATTGCGACCTTTGCACCGGCAGCAAATGCACAAGCAGCAGGTAAACTAAAGCTGAACACATCGAAAAAGACCGTCTGGGTCGGCGGAAAAATTTTCGACTTTAATGTTACCGCAGACAACATCAAGAACTACCGCATCAGCTATTCCACCACAGACCCGGATATGCTGAAGGTTGATGCAAAGAACGGTAAGGTTCGCGCCTTATCCGTAGGCAATGATGCAACTACCACATTCATTGCAACTGTTACTGAAAAAGCTACCGGTAAGGTTACCAAGCTTACCGCAACCGTGTATATCAAGGAGAGCGCATCCAAGGTACAGATTACCAACAAGGACCTTGCAGATGAAATTCTTCCGATTGGCAAGGATGTCGTAGACTTCGACTCCCTTATGTACAACAAAAACGGCGACAAGTCTGATACCCGTAAGGAGTACGTAACCGACTACCGTCAGTGGACTTCCAGCGATACTTCGGTTGCTACCGTAGATGCCAACGGCCGCGTTACTACCCTGAAACCGGGTACTGCAACCATTACTGTTTCCACTTATGTAAATTCGGACTTCAGTGATGCAAACGGCCCGACCGCAAAGGATTCTGTAGAGATTACCGTAGGTAACTCCGTAAAAGAAATCAAGCAGGAAAGCCTGAATAAGATTTCGATCAATTTCAATGCAGATGTTTCGAAGGAACTGAAGCAGTCCGACATTACCGTAACCGACAAGACCACCCTGATTCGTCAGGACATCAAGAGCCTTACCTTCTCCAAGGACGGCAAGACTGCAACGCTTGAGATGTACCTTGATCTTGTAAATGATCACGTATACGAAGTTGCTTTTGGCGATGTAAAGGAAAGCTTCACCGCTCATGCAGGCGAAGTTGCATCCGTAGTCGTTCACAGTGCAAGCGTAACTTACGGTGAACCGACCGAAATCAAGGTGAGCCTTTACGACGCAAACGGTGTTGACGTTACCACCGAGCTGAACCTTGCAAATCTTGAAATCAGTGCAGACTACGGTTACTACGATGCAGCAAACGGTTCCCTTATCCTCTTCAATGTAGGCGACCGTGCAACTGTAACCGCTGTATACCACACCTACCGTTATGATTCTACCGGTTCCGAGATCACCTACACCGGCAAGGGCAGCTTCGTTGCAGTTGACGCCGCTCCGGTATCTTTGAAGAATCTCAAGGTGAATATCGGCACCAGCGAAAACTGGAATCACAGCAATATGTTCGTTGCATTGAATGACACCAACTACAAGCTGTTTGCACAGGCAACCTTCTCGGATGATGCCGTTAAGGGTAATGGCGAACTCAGCTTTGAATCTACTGATACCAACAAACTTCTGATTGACGAAAACGGCCTGCTTGTTCCGATCGGAATCGGTTCCGTTATCGTAAAAATCATGGACAACAATCAGGTAATCGGCACTGCTACCGTAACCATCCGTGCAGCAAGAACCGCCACCTCTGTATCTCTTGATAACCCGGTTGTTAAGCTTTCCAAGGAAGTAGCAGCCGACACCGCTTCCGTGACTCTTCAGATTCGTGACCAGTACGGTGACAAGATGCCGGTAAATGCAGTGAGCGTAACCCAGACCAACACCGCTTCCGCACCTGCACTTGTTGACCTCGTTGC
>JAZNXH010000171.1:0-2486 GCA_045593785.1 Lachnospiraceae bacterium | reverse complement strand
ATTTTCCTATGCACTTTTACCCAATCCCTTCTTATTCTACTTTCTTTCCCGTCATCTGAAATATTACAATTCCGGCCAGAATCAATCCCACCGCAATGAGTTTTTTCCAGTCAAATGCGACTTTTTCCGTACCGAACAATCCAAATACTTCAATCAGATAAGATGTAATCATCTGTGCACCCAGAATTAACATAACTGCCATAGCAGGGCCAAGCTGTGCCGTACTTCGAATTACAGTAATGGTAATCACTGCTCCAAGTGCTCCACCAAGTAACAGGTATTTTGGCGATACTTTTAACACATCCAGGAACCGCCCCTCTCTCCCAGTCACAAACCATGCAACAATACAAACCAGAAGTGCTGATGCCTGCACAAACGACGCCGTAGTCCATATAGCACTCTGCTTCGTTACCGAGGTATTAAATACCCCCTGAATACTCATCACAGCACCGGAAAGAATTGCGATCAGCCAAGCAAACATACAAAAACCGCCTTTCAAAGTCATTAATAATAGTATAGCTTTGAAAAGCGGTTCTATTCATTCTTTATACGCATTCCTCGAGAATTGCCATCATCTCATCAACATGCTTTTTCTCGGCAACCAATGCCGGGATAAAACGGATTACGTTCACTCCTGCATTAATCAAAAGTAATCTCTTTTCCATTGCTTTTGCAATGATATCACTCACCGGCTTATTAAACTCAAGCCCCTGTATCAAGCCATAACCACGATGCTCTACCACGATATCTGCATGTTTCTTCGCAAATGCTTCGAGCTGATCGTAAAGGTATGCCCCGACTTCTTTTACATTATCCGTAAGTTTCAGTTCTGCGAACAAATCAAGTACCTTCGATACCGCAGCGGTCACAAACGGATTACCGCCATATGTTGAACCGTGATCACCTGCCACCAGGGCTGCTGCCTTCTCTGTCGTCAAGAAAGCGCCGACCGGAACACCACATCCTAATGCCTTAGCAGTTGTCAGTACATCCGGCTTGATTCCGTAACGCTGATAAGCATACATATATCCGGTTCTTCCCATACCACACTGAATCTCATCAAGAATCAACAGGATATCGTGCTTATCGCACAATGCACGTACACCTTTTAAAAACTCCTCTGTAGCCGGGCGGATACCACCCTCACCCTGTACGGTCTCAAGAATAATACCGCAGGTCTTATCGGTAATCTTGCTCTCAACGTCGGCAAGATTATTGTATTCCGCAAATACTACGCCACCGATTAAAGGCTCAAACGGCTCACGGTATTTCGCTGTACCGGTCACAGACAATGCGCCCATCGTTCTTCCGTGGAAGGAATGGTTCATTGCGATAATCTCGCTGTCTGCCTTGCCATGCTTATTGTAATAATATCTTCTTGCAGTCTTAAGGGCTCCCTCCACTGCTTCTGCACCGCTATTGGTAAAGAATACGCGGTCCATACCGGATACTGCAGTCAGTTTCTCTGCTGCTTCTGCCATCGGCACACTGTAATAATAATTGGAAGTATGCAAAAGTTTTTCTGCCTGACTGACAAGTGCTTTGTTATATGCTTCGTTTCCATAGCCGAGTGCGTATACTGCAATACCTGCCACAAAGTCCAAATATTTTTCTCCGTCGATATCTACAAGGTACATGCCTTCACCATGATCCCATACAATCGGATACCGGTTGTAGGTATGGAGCAATGCGCCCTCTGCCTGATTGATATATCCCTGTTTATTCATACTATATTACCTCAATTATTTGTTATTGATAATTGCAGTACCGATACCCTCGTTCGTAAAGAACTCAAGTAAGAGACAATGTTCAAGACGTCCGTCCAAAATATGTACGCTGGCAACGCCATTCTTTACGGCATCCACACAGTTCTTCAGCTTCGGAAGCATACCGCCGCCGATGAATCCGTCTGCAATCAAACGGTCTGCGTGTTCAATCGTAAGCTCAGAGATTAAACTGTTCTTATCATTATAATCGGTATAAACACCTTCGATATCCGTAAGGAATGCAAGCTTCTCTGCGCCAAGTGCAGTTGCTACTGCACAAGCTGCATCGTCTGCATTGATGTTGTAATTCTGGAAATCCTTATCCAGACCAATCGGTGCAATTACCGGAATAAAATCCTTCTCAAGAAGGGTCTCAATCAGATCGGTATTTACTTCGGTGATATTGCCTACAAAACCGATGTCCTGACCATTTACGGTCTTTTTCTCTACGACAAGGGTGTTACCGTCCTTACCGCTGATACCGGCTGCTTTCATGCCGAGTTTTTCAATCATCTGTACAAGGTTCTTATTTACCTTACCAAGTACCATCTCAGCTACTTCCATCGTCTCGGCATCGGTTACACGAAGACCTTCCACGAATTTGGATTCATGGCCAAGAAGACCAACCCACTTGCTGATTTCCTTACCGCCGCCATGTACAATAATGGGCTTGAAGCCTACTAATTTCAGCAAGGTTACGTCTTTAATAACGTTCTTCTG
>JAZNXH010000170.1:0-19352 GCA_045593785.1 Lachnospiraceae bacterium | reverse complement strand
AGTTGAAATCTCGCAATCCATTCGCTATAATGAGCATATCCTGTATGACTGGCGGATAAGTGGGCAAACCACGTGGAGTACAGGAAAATCAGAAAGCCGACCGCCTGGGCACCGTCAAAGGTTCTCAGGCGGTATTTTATTTACATAAGGAGACGCACATGGAAAGATTATCATTGGCAACGGAACTCAAGGAAAACGCTTACCCGGGCAGAGGTATCGTGATTGGACGTTCCAAAGACGGCAGCAAGGCAGTAACCACTTACTTCATCATGGGAAGAAGTGAGAACAGCAGAAACCGCGTATTTGTAGAAGACGGCGAAGGCATCCGCACTCAGGCGTTTGACCCGGCAAAATTAAGCGACCCGAGCCTTATCATCTATGCACCGGTACGCGTACTTGGCAACAAGACCATCGTAACCAACGGTGATCAGACTGACACCATCTATGAACTGATGGACAAGCAGCAGACATTTGAGCAGGCACTCCGCACCAGAGAGTTCGAGCCGGATGCTCCGAACTATACCCCTCGTATTTCCGGTATCATGCACGTAGAGAATGGCACTTACAATTACGCTTTGTCTATCTTGAAGAGCAACAACGGCGATCCGGATTCCTGCAACCGTTTCACTTTTGCATACAACAATCCGGCAGCAGGCGAAGGCCGTTTCATCCACACATACAAGTGTGACGGCAATCCGCTTCCGAGCTTCGAAGGTGAGCCGAAGATGGTTGAGATTGACGGCGATATTGACAGCTTCACCGAGATGGTATGGAACAGCTTGAACGAGGATAACAAAGTATCCCTGTTCGTTCGTTTCATTGACATCAACAGCGGTGAGTATGAGACCAGAATTGTAAATAAGAATAAGTAAGAATATATTAAGTCAGAAGAAACAGAAAGGATACGAACATGAAAGAATTCGAATTAAAGTACGGTTGTAACCCGAATCAGAAGCCGGCGAAGATTTACTGCAAAGACGGAAGAGACCTTCCGATTGAAGTATTAAACGGCAGACCCGGCTATATCAATTTCCTGGATGCGTTTAACGGCTGGCAGTTAGTGTGTGACTTAAAGAAGGCAACCGGTCTTCCGGCAGCTACCTCCTTCAAGCACGTATCTCCGGCAGGTGCAGCAGTAGGTCTTCCGTTGAGCGACGTACTCGCTAAGATTTACTGGGTAGAAGATCTCGAGGATTTGTCTCCGCTCGCTTGCGCATATGCAAGAGCAAGAGGTGCAGACCGTATGTCTTCTTACGGCGACTTCATCGCACTTTCCGATGTTTGCGATGTGCCGACCGCAAAGATGATTAAGCGTGAGTACTCCGACGGTATCATTGCTCCGGGCTATGAGCCGGAAGCACTCGAGATCTTAAAGGAGAAGAAAAAAGGCGCTTACAACATCATTCAGATTGATCCGAATTTCGTGCCGGAACCGCTTGAGCATAAGGATGTATTCGGCATCACTTTCGAGCAGGGCAGAAACGACATGCAGATCGATGAGAGCTTTGTTGAGAACTTCGTTACTGAGAATAAGGACGTACCGGCTTCCGCTAAGCGTGACCTTGTGATCGCTCTCATTACCTTAAAGTATACCCAGTCTAATTCCGTATGTTATGTAAAGGACGGACAGGCAATCGGTATCGGTGCCGGACAGCAGTCCCGTATCCACTGTACCAGACTTGCAGGTACGAAGGCTGACAACTGGCTGCTCCGCCAGAGCCCGAAGGTACTCGGTCTTCAGTTCCTTGACAACATGAAGCGTGCTGACCGTGACAATGCAATCGACAACTACATTGGTGAGGATTACATGGATGTTCTGGCTGACGGCGCATGGGAGAAAATCTTCAAGGTAAAACCGGAAATTTTCACGAAAGAAGAGAAGCGTGCATGGCTTGACCAGATGGATGACCTTGCACTTGGTTCGGATGCATTCTTCCCGTTCAGCGACAACATCGAGCGTGCAAAGAAGAGCGGTGTAAAGTACATTGTTCAGCCGGGTGGCTCGGTTCGCGATCAGGAAGTAATCGACTGCTGTAACAAGCATGGCATTGCTATGGCATTCAACGGTGTGAGATTGTTCCACCACTAATATGCGTTTTGGGGGCGTCGCTTGCGGCGCCCTTTTCTGAAAGGGATAGGTACTACTATGGGTATTCAATATTTTGAGCAGGAACGTATTTTTAAGCTGGATACGAAAGGGTCTTCGTATGTGTTTGCGGTGATTGGGGAAGAAGGTTTCGTAGCGCATTTGTATTATGGAAAGAAGCTGGCAAGTCACAAGCTGACGTATTTGCTCTGTATGGGTGAACCTGCGAAGGTTCCGGCGCAGGATGCGAAGGAACGTGCAGGGTTTATGGAATTCTATGCGAAGGAGTATGCGCACAGGGGCTACGGTGATTTTAAGGAAGCTGCTCTGGAAGTAAAGAATGCGGACGGGACCCGTGCGGTGAATCTGTGTTATAAGAGTCATGAGATTTACGGCGGCAAGAAGGGACTCAAAGGTCTTCCGGCAACCTTTGGTAAGGAAGGCGAATGTACCACGTTGGAGCTTCTTTGCGAGGATCCGGTGACTAAGGTACAGGTGGTATTAAGCTACACGGCGTTCGAAGATACGGATGCAATTGCAAGAAGTGTGAAGGTAATCAATGCCGGTACAGATGCAGTATATCTGACGAGAGCACTCAGTGCATCGTTAGAACTTGAGAACAATAATTATGATGTGATGGGACTGTACGGAGATTGGAGCCGCGAGGGTCAGATTACCCGTTATCCGCTTGGGTTCGGCGGTCATACCGTGGAGTCTTCCATCGGTAAGTCCAGTCATGCGTTCCAGCCGTTTATTGCAGTGCTGGATCACGATGCGAATTATGACAGAGGCGAAGTGTATGCGATGCATTTTGTGTATTCCGGTAATTTCCTTGCAAAGGTGAGTATGTCGATTCCGGATACGGTGCGTATGGTCGTCGGTATTCATCCGACAGATTTTGAGTGGAGATTGGAGCCTGGTGAGGAGTTCGTGACACCGGAGGCCATTCTGGTACACAGTACAGAAGGTATCGGCGGTATGACGCACAGCCTGCATGATCTGTACCGCAATCATCTGATTCGCGGAAAATATGCGCACACGAAACGTCCGATTCTGATTAACAACTGGGAAGCAACGTATTTTGATTTTAATACGGACAAGCTGGTTGATATCGCAAGAGAAGCCTCAAGACTCGGCATTGAGATGCTGGTTATGGATGACGGATGGTTTGGCAAACGTGTCAATGACGATTCTTCTCTGGGTGACTGGTTTGTGAATGAAGACAAGCTTCCGGGCGGACTTGCACCTCTTGTAGAGCAGGTGAATGCACTCGGGATGAAGTTCGGTATGTGGTTTGAGCCGGAGATGGTATGTCCGGATTCGGATTTATTCCGCGCGCATCCGGATTGGGCAATTGCTCTTCCGGGCAGAGTGCCGGGCAGAAAACGGAACCAATTGGTGCTGGATATGACCCGTCAGGAAGTGGTAGATGCTGTTTACAAGATGGTGTCCGATGTGCTTCACAGTGCAAATGTGGAGTATGTAAAATGGGATATGAACCGTAGCATCAGTGAAATCTACAGTGCAGAACTTCCCGCGGAGCGAATGGGTGAGTTCTATCACCGTTATATGCTGGGCGTATATCAGCTGCAGGAACGTCTGATTACGGAATTTCCGAATCTGCTCTTGGAGAATTGTTCGAGCGGCGGCGGAAGATTTGACCCGGGTATGCTGTATTACAGTCCGCAGATCTGGACCTCGGATGATACGGATGGAATCGAGCGTCTGAGTATCCAGGAAGGTATGTCGATGCTTTATCCGCTGTCTTCCGTTGGTGCACATGTCAGTGATTGTCCGAATCATACCATTGGCCGTACGGTACCGTTTGAGACCAGAGGTTATGTGGCGATGTCCGGTACCTTCGGTTATGAACTGGATGTTACCCGCATCCCTGAGGCTGACAGAGAGATGATTCCGGAGCAGGTTGCAATGTACCATAAGTACAATCATATTGTACGTGACGGTGATTATTACCGCATTGATTCCCTTGCTGAGACGAAGATGTTTGATTGCTATATGAGCGTGACCAAGGACAAGACGGAGGCATTGCTGACGCATGTGCGTGTGTTCTGTCGTATGGGTGAACATGCAAGGACTGTGCGACTGAAGGGTCTTGATCCTATGAAGGTGTATAAGGTAAGTGGTGAGAACCGTACATACACCGGCGAAGAACTGATGTATGCCGGATTGAAGATATCATATCCTTGGGCAGCAGGAGATTTTCGTGCAAAATTAATACACATTATAGAAGCATAATTGTTGGACAAATGTCACAAAAATTCGAAAATGCGGTAAAAATCCCTTACATTACAAGTTGATTTGTGTTATAATTAACTTATTGTAAGGAGGTTTGAGATGTTTTCCGTAGGAGATTTTGTTGTTCACCGCAACAGCGGGATTTGTCAAGTAAAAGAGATTGCGCCGTTAGCGATTGCAGATAGTGCACAGGATCAATTGTATTATTATTTGATTCCGGTGAACGGAAGCGGAAGCGAGATCTTTTCTCCTGCAGACGAGGGCAACGAACAGTTGCGTAAGGTGCTGACAGCAAAGGAAGCAGAAGAACTTCTTGCTGAGATTCCTACGTTACAGGACGAGCAGTTTGATGATGATAAGTTACGGGAAGCACATTACAAAGAAGCACTTCGCAGTTGTGACTGTCGTGAACTTGTGAAGATGATAAAGACTTTGTGCAGCCGTAAGAAGTTACGTATGGCACAAGGCAAGAAGACCACAGCAAGTGAGGAACGTTATTATAAGCGTGCCGCAGAAAACTTGTGTAACGAACTTGCATTTGCATTGAACCGCAAGCGGGATGAAGTGGAATCTGTCCTTACATTGATTGAAGAATTGAGTTAACTGTGAGAAAGATATAAGATAAAGCCTTATATCTTTCTTTTTTTGTTGAATTTTTGTTTTTCCAAAGGTTGATTTCGGAGCAGTACAATGCTAAAATACTATACGGTATGCTTATTCATACCATTTTTACATTGAGCAGTAAGTGAGGTAACAGGATGAATCAGATTTTTAACATGGAAAACCCGTTCTTTCAGGCGATCAACAAGTTTATTGATATGATATCGCTTAGCTTTATCTATTCACTTTTCTTGGGTCCCATGGTGTTTATGGGATATGTTATTGTGCAGAACGGTCCGTATTTGTTGTATCTTGTATTGTTTGTACTGACGAGCTTTACGTTTGGTCCGGTGGCAACCAGTTTATATTATGCGGTAGTTAAGGTAATCCGCAGAGAGCGTGGCTATGCGATTCGGGAGTTCTTCCGTTCATTCAAACTGAATTTTAAGCAGGGTGCGTTGATTAGTCTGATTTTTGGATTTTTGACTGCACTGCTGTATTTTGATTATCAGTATGTCAATGCTTCCAACGAAGTTGAGGCAAGCACGATGAATACCGTTATGTTGATTGGCTTCAATATTGCTGTGATTCTGATGGTGTTGTCGGTTACTTATATTTTCCCTATCTTGTCACGTTTTACCTTGCCGGTGAAGAATTTGTTCAAGAATTCCCTGCTGATGTCGATCCGTCATCTGCCGTCTACCTTGTTGATGATTCTGATCAATATTGTGGGTGTGCTTCTGGTATGGCTTTTCTGGCCGTTCCCGTTATTCTGTCTGGTGCCGGCAGTGTGCATGTTGCTGGATTCGCTTCTGATGGAACGTATTTTCAAAAAATACATGCCGGAATCGGAAGGCAATGCGGAAGAGACAGGCATAGATGAATGGTACTTGGAGTAATGAGAGGAGAGCGCGGAATATCCGCGGTGTGAAGTATGGCAGAGAAATTAACAGATATTTTTGGAATTGATACTTTTGACGACGCTACCATGCGGGAACGTTTGCCGGAGAGTATTTATACTGCGTTAAAGAAGACGATTGAGAATGGTGAGGAACTGGATGCGCAGGTGGCAGAGGTGGTTGCCAATGCGATGAAGGAATGGGCGATTGAGCGCGGAGCAACGCATTATTCCCATTGGTTCCAGCCGATGACCGGTTTTACGGCTGAGAAGCACGATTCGTTCATTACACCGGCTGCCGGTGGTAAGATTACGATGGAGTTCTCCGGCAAGGAGCTGATTAAGGGTGAACCGGATGCTTCTTCATTTCCGTCCGGCGGTCTGCGTGCTACTTTCGAGGCGCGCGGATACACGGCATGGGATTGTACTTCCCCGGCATTCCTGAGAGAGGATGCGGCAGGGGTGACCCTTTGTATTCCGACTGCGTTTTGCTCTTATACCGGTGAGGCTTTGGATAAGAAAACGCCGCTGCTTCGTTCCATGGAAGTAATCGATCGCGCGGCAGTACGTATCCTGCACCTGCTCGGTAAGACGGAAGTAAAGTCTGTAAAGTGTTGTGTTGGTGCGGAACAGGAATATTTCCTTGTGGATCGTCAACAATATTTAAAACGAGATGACTTGATCTATACCGGACATACTTTATTTGGAGCTAACCCGCCGAAGGGACAGGAATTGGACGACCATTATTTTGGTTGTATCAAGGAACGTGTTGCTTCCTATATGAAAGAGATTAACACGGAACTCTGGAAACTGGGTATCTTAGCAAAGACCCAGCACAATGAAGCAGCTCCGGCACAGCACGAGCTGGTTCCGATGTATACGACGGCGAATATTGCCTGCGATCACAATCAGCTGGTGATGGAAGTGATGAAGAAAGTAGCAATCCGTCACGGTATGACCTGTCTGTTGCATGAAAAACCGTTTGCCGGCATCAGTGGTTCCGGTAAGCATAACAACTGGTCCCTGGTAACCGACACCGGAGAGAATCTGTTTAAGCCGGGCAAGAAGCCGCATGAGAATCCGCAGTTCTTGTTGTTCCTTGCGGCAGTATTGAAGGCGATTGACCGCCATGCAGATCTGCTTCGTCTGTCTGCTGCAACTCCGGGTAATGATTACCGTCTCGGTGAGACGGAAGCCCCGCCGGCAATCATCTCAATTTTCCTTGGCGAACAGCTCGAGGATATTCTGATGCAGCTGGTTGAGACCGGTGAGGCAACCAGTTCAAAGAAGGGCGGCCGTATCAATGTCGGTGTACATTCTCTTCCGGAGATTAAGAAGGATGTTACGGACCGCAACCGTACTTCGCCGGTAGCTTTTACCGGTAACAAATTCGAGTTCCGTAGTGTCGGTGCTTCGATGTCAATCGCAGATACCAACACTGTATTGAACACCATCCTTGCGGAAAGTTTGAATGAGATGGCGGATGAATTGGAACAGGCGGCCGATCGTGAGGCGGCAGTACAACAACTGATTGCCCGCACGGTTAGAGAGCACCAGCGTATCATCTTCAACGGTAACGGATATTCACAGGAGTGGCGTGAAGAAGCCAAAGCCCGTGGTCTTCAGGAACTTCCTACCATGGTGGATGCGATTCCGGCATGGACGACCGGAAAGGCAGTGAAACTTTTTGAAAAAGAAGGGGTGCTGTCCCGCGTAGAGCTTCGCTCCCGTTCAGAGATATACTATGAGATTTACACCAAGGAAGTGAATATTGAAGCCGGCACTATGATTAAGATGGCTTCGGAGCAGTTCATTCCGGCAGCGATACATTATTCAACGATTCTGGCAAATAACATCAATGCAATTCTGCAGGCAATGCCGGATGCGGATGTGAGTGTACAGAAAGAACTCCTGTCGAAGACCAACGGTCTTTTGAAGGAGGCAGCAGAAGCATTGCAGAGGCTGAAAGATACTGTGGCTGAAGCAAAAAAGCGGGCACATGGTGAGATAAGGGCAAGATATTACTGCAATGAAGTAATGCCGGCTATGAAACAGTTAAGAAAACCCGTTGACATGCTGGAGACGATCGTAGATCGGGAACTCTGGCCGATTCCTACATACGGAGAACTTTTATATGAGCTATAATGCAGATAAAAGAAGTAATAAAGGTACATCGGGACAATGGAAACAGTATTCTGTATTGTTTCTGATTTTGGTGGCACTGTTGCTGTCCGGTTGTTCGTTAAAACGACTGGATGTAACAGAGGTGTCCAAACAATTCCTTCAGACGGCGGAGCATACGCCTGGATTTTTGGGTGCATCAGAGGCAACACCGATGCCGAAACTCCCGGACGAGAATGAGAGCCGGAACCCTACTGCGATTCCGCAATGGGGCGTGACGGATTCGGACATCTGGGATGAGAATGATACGGGTTCCGGTTGGGAACAGGGATTGCTTCCGGAACTTCCGGTCAATTCACCGACACCGTCACCGACAAGCACTCCGACGCCGAGTCCTACCCCGACGAATACTCCAACGCCGAGTCCGACTCCGACCATTACTCCGACTCCGATTCTCGGAACTTATGAGAAGGGCGGAGATTATGCGGAAATCCCGACCTTTACGGGAGATACCTTTGTTATCACGGATTATAAGACCGGTGAGGTACTGTTGGCAAAGGATTCCGGAAAGCGGATCTATCCTGCAAGCACCATCAAGATGCTGACGGCACTGACTGCATTGGATTATAAGGATATGGCCAATGAACTGACTGCAAAGAAGGAAGTCCTGGATGCGATTCCATTTGATGCGTATTCTTATGGAGCAGTAGCCGGTATGACTTTCCCGATGGAAGTATGGATGCATATGCTGATGATTTCTTCCTGCGCAGACGCTGCAGATACGATTGCAGCCGGTGCAGCCGGAAGTGTGAAGCAATTTATTGTTTATATGAACGAGAAGGCAGAGGAACTGGGCTTAAGCGAGACCCATGTGGATAATTCTATCGGCTTGGATATCGGTAATGGTTACACTGAGATGTATTCAACGGCAGAGGATATTGCAAAGCTTGCAAGGGCGTATATGCGTAATTCCGTACTGGCAGCAATTGTAGCCAAGGCGGAATATACGGTGCCGGATTGTGATGTTCAGGCAGGTAAGAAGATTGAGAGTACCAATTTCTATCTGACAAAACCAGAGATATATCACAGTGATCTGTTCGAGGTAATCGGCACCAAGAGCGGCAGGACAGATGCGGCAGGAACCTGTCAGGTTATCACGGCGAAAGATAAGAATGGAAGAAAATTGATTTGCTGTTACTTTGGCGGCAAGGATAAGGATACGATTTTCCGTGAGATGACGGGGCTTTTGGAGTACTGTTACACGAATATTGATTAATAAAAATGGATTTTGCGGCAGCGATAAGCTGTTTGATATAAGTGGAGGAAAGTTATGATTCAAGCAAGTAATGTAACCCTGCGCCTTGGAAAGCGTGCGCTCTTCGAGGACGTTAACATTAAGTTTACCGAAGGCAACTGTTACGGTCTGATTGGCGCGAATGGTGCCGGTAAGTCTACCTTCTTAAAGATTCTCTCCGGTCAGCTTGAGCCGACAAAGGGTGAGATTATCATCACGAAGGGACAGCGTCTGTCTTTCTTACAGCAGGACCATTTCAAATATGATGCATTTGATGTTCTCAGCACGGTTATCATGGGTAACATGAGACTGTATGAGATTATGAAGGAAAAAGATGCCATCTATGCAAAAGAAGATTTTACCGAAGAAGATGGTATCCGTGCGAGTGAACTCGAAGGTGAGTTTGCAACCATGAACGGTTGGGAAGCTGAGTCCGATGCAGCAATTCTTTTGAACGGTCTTGGTATTGAGACAGAACTTCATTATGCACAGATGTCCGAACTGAACGGCAGCCAGAAGGTGAAGGTACTTCTTGCACAGGCATTGTTTGGTAATCCGGATATCCTCTTGCTCGACGAGCCGACCAACCATCTGGATCTTGAGGCAATCCGTTGGCTGGAAGAGTTCCTGATTAACTTTGATAATACGGTTATCGTGGTATCCCATGACCGTTATTTCCTGAATAAAGTATGTACGCAGATTGCGGATATCGACTATGCGAAGATCCAGTTGTACGCAGGTAACTATGACTTCTGGTACGAATCCAGCCAGTTGATGATCAAGCAGATGAAGGAAGCCAATAAGAAGAAAGAAGAGAAGATCAAGGAACTCCAGGAGTTTATCCAGCGATTCTCTGCAAATGCTTCTAAGTCCAAGCAGGCAACCTCCCGTAAGCGTGCACTTGAGAAGATTGAACTGGATGACATCCGTCCGTCCAGCAGAAAGTATCCGTATATTGATTTCCGTCCGGCACGTGAGATCGGTAATGAGGTGCTTACCGTTGAGAATCTTTCTAAGACGATTGACGGTGTGAAGGTATTGGATAACATTTCTTTTGTTATGGGAAGAGAAGATAAGATTGCTTTGGTTGGTTCCAATACTCTTGCAAGTACAACACTTTTGAAGATTCTGGCAGGCGAGATGGAACCGGATGAAGGTACGGTAAAGTGGGGTGTGACTACCACGCAGGCGTACTTCCCGAAGGACAACACCGCGTTGTTTGCCGGTGAGGAGACGATTGTTGATTTCCTGATGCCGTTCTCTCCGGAAAAGGATGTGACTTATGTACGTGGTTTCATGGGTCGTATGCTCTTTGCCGGGGAAGAAGGCTCCAAGAAGGTGAAGGTGCTTTCCGGTGGTGAGCGTGTACGTGTGCTCCTGTCCAAGATGATGATTATGGGCTCCAACGTACTGTTGCTCGATGAGCCGACCAACCACCTTGACATGGAATCCATTACTGCGCTCAACAACGGTATGATTAAGTTCCCGGGTGTAGCAATCTTCACATCACAGGACCATCAGTTCATCCAGACGATTGCAAACCGTATCATCGAACTGATTCCGGGTGCCGGTATGATTGATAAGATTACGACTTACGATGAATATCTCGACAGTGATGAGATGGCTCGTAAGAGACAGAGTCTGCAGGTAAATGCAGAGGAAGAGGATTAATGAGTACATTTGTATTGAAGTTGATTGCCTGTATCGCAATGCTGATTGACCACATGACAAAGTTGTTTGTAGATGAAACAAGTGTGTTGTGGACAATCGGTTGCGGAATCGGCAGAATCGCATTTCCGATATTTTGCTTTTTGATTGTCGAGGGACTGTTCTATACGCGGGACAAGAAAAAATACGCGTTGCGTCTGCTGATTGCGGCGATTATTTCCGAGGTTCCGTATGACTTGATGCGTTTTGGTACGGTGTGGAACTTTGACAGCCAGAACGTGATGTGGACTTTACTTCTCGGTTTTCTTGCAATTGCAATGATTGAGTATGTAAAGACAAAATATCCGGGAGATATGTTCAAGTACAATACCTTCTCCTGTCTGTCCATCATGTTGTGCGGCGGAGCTGCAATGTTTTTTGCGACGGACTATATTATCTATGGCGTTATGCTGATTGTGTCGTTCTATATGTTCCGTGGCAGGATCTTTTGGGCATTTTTCATGCAGTTGATTCTGACAGCTGCCTTTTATTCGCAGGCAACGATACAGTTTGCATCTTTGTTGGCGTGTCCGTTATGGATGATTTACAACGGAAAAAAAGGCCCGGACGACAAATATTGTCTCTATGCCTTTTATCCCGTGCACATGTTGATTTTATGGCTGTTGGTCCGCTTCGTAGCGTAACAGGCTCTGAGAAACATCTGTCCTGCAGATACAGGCCTGTACGAACATATAACTATTCAGCGGAAAGATTGTTACTATCTACAATCTTGTCATAAAGATCAAGAACGCAGTGTTCTTTTTCGAAATGACTGCAGTTTTTACAGCTTACGTTTTTCTTGTCATTGGCGCGGTTTACAAAGCTGTCCTTACTTACTGCATTGAAAGAACTGCAACGCTCAGCTACTTTTTCATAAATAACGTCTTGTTTCATCTGAATCCTCCGTTCCGAAGCGTACACAATCAGACGCTTCCATACATGTTTTTTGCACAGTCATAGTATGGTTGGATTGCGGATAGAATATTCAGATTTGTAAACAGGAATTTTTTTCAAACATTTCAATGGTTGGGAGCGTATACGCTCTCAGAATGGGAGTTTTGTGAGAGCATTTGAGATTACGGAACAAAAAGCATTTATGTCAGCTCTTTTGGTGCAGGATGTCTTTGACCGTTTTGCAGTTTCGGAAGTCAGCCTGACGGCAGCATGCCGTTACGAGATTGACGGGCGACGCAACGGTATGTTCTATACGGAGGAGGAAAAGCAGGCACTGTCGGAGACGGAATATATGCTCTGGTGTGAATTAAAGCCGTTTGTTTATCAGATTATCAAAGGCAGCAAAACACCGAGCTCATTCCGGATGGTGTTCCGCCTGACGACGGAGAATACCGCCAATGTGGTGGCGAGCATTGGAGATGGGACGAAGCCGGAGGAAGTCGGAGGATTGTTCTTGAATCTGCAGTATGAGCATGAGCAGTTGATGGTGATATCCGGTGTTGCAATGAAGACATTTACCCTGTCGAAGACGGTGGAACAGGCGTGGGACGGATATGCGGAGAAGTTTTTGAAGAAGCACGGAATTGCCTATGAAGTAAGATAATGAAAATTGTTAGCACTCTTTCTGAAAGAGTGCTAATTTTGTCTTGACTTTTCATTTGTAGAGGGATATAGTATGTAACAGACGGACGAAGGGAATGGTTTTAGGGTAGAACAAAGTGTATAGAACAGTCCGGAAAATGTAAGAAATAAAGGAGCGAGAGAACCATGAACGCAGAAAGAGGTAACTTATCGATTCATTCGGAAAATATTTTCCCGATTATTAAGAAGTGGTTGTATTCGGATCACGATATTTTTATGCGTGAGCTGATTTCCAACGGATGTGACGCAATTACGAAGTTGAAGAAGCTGGAGATGGTAGGCGAAGCAGTGATTCCGGAAGGAACTGATTTCCGGGTTACAGTTAGTGTGAATCAGGAAGAGAAGACCATTAAGATTATTGACAACGGTGTCGGTATGACGATGGATGAAGTGAAGCAGTACATTAACCAGATTGCATTTTCCGGTGCTGAGGCATTCCTCGAGAAGTACAAGGATAAGGCGAACAGTGACCAGATTATCGGCCATTTCGGTCTCGGCTTTTATTCCGCTTTTATGGTAGCACACAAGGTCACCATCGATACCCTGTCCTGGCAGGAAGGTGCAGAAGCAGTACACTGGGAGTCAGAAGAGGGCATCAACTTTGAGATGACTGCAAGTGACCGTATCGAACGTGGTACGGAGATTACCCTGTATCTCAACGAGGACAGCTACGAATTTTCAAATGAGTACCGCGCGAAGGAAGTAATCGAGAAGTATTGTTCCTTTATGCCGATTGCGATTTATTTTGTAAATGAAAATGCACCGAAGCAGGAGAAGACCGCTGGGCAGATTGCAGATGAGGCGATGGAAGCCGCAGGCACTGCAGATGAGAGCGCAGCAAAGAAGGATGCAGAGAAGCCGATGAATGAGACTCAGCCGCTCTGGGCTAAGCATCCGAACGAGTGCACCGAAGAAGAGTATAAGGACTTCTACCGCAAGGTGTTCCGCGATTATAAAGAGCCGTTGTTCTGGATTCACCTGAACATGGATTATCCGTTCCGCATGAAGGGTATCTTATATTTCCCGAAGGTAAATACCGAGTATGACAACCTCGAAGGTACGATTAAGTTGTACTGCAATCAGGTATTTATCGCAGACAACATCAAAGAAGTAATTCCGGAGTTCTTATTGTTGTTAAAGGGTACGATTGACTGTCCGGACCTTCCGCTCAATGTATCCAGAAGCGCATTGCAGAATGATGGATTTGTAAAGAAGATTTCCGAGTATATCACGAAGAAGGTTGCCGATAAGCTCTCCGGTATGTATAAGGTAGAGCGTGAGTCCTACGAGAAGTTCTGGGATGATATTGCACCGTTTATCAAGTACGGTTGCCTGAAGGATGATAAGTTCCGCGATAAGATGAAGGATTTCATGCTGTTCAAGGATCTGGATGATAAGTACATGACTTTGACCGAGTATCTGGAAGCGGAGAAGGCGAAGAAGAACGGCACAGACGGAATGGCAGAAGGTGCAGCTTCAATAGATGAGAATGCGGATGCCGCAGAAAAAGAGAATGATGCAGAGCGTGTATCCGGTGAAGTGGTGGACGAGAACGGTGATGTCGTATCTGATGCAGATGATAGCGAAGAAGACGCAGAAGAGAAGAAGGATACGATTTACTATGTAACCGACCTGAAGCAGCAGAGCCAGTATGTGAATATGTTCAAGGATGCCGGCATGAATGCGGTTATCCTGACGCATAATATCGACCAGCCGTTCATCTCCCAGCTCGAGCAGTTCAATGACAAAATCCGCTTCATGCGCATTGACGCAGGTCTGAATGAAAGCATGAAGGAAGATGTGGATAAGGACGATGCGAAGGAACTAAAGAAACAGCAGGAGAAGATTGCCGACATCATCAAGAAGGCACTCGGTAAAGAAAAACTCGATGTGAAGCTGGAGCGTCTGAAGAACGATAAGGTGTCTTCCATGATGACACTGTCCGAAGAGAGCCGCCGTATGCAGGACATGATGAAGATGTACAACATGGCAGGCATGGGCATGGACGATGACTTGTTCGGTGGCGGCGAGACGCTGGTACTCAACGCAAATCACCCGTTGGTTCAGTATGTGATGGAACATCGCAAGGGTGATATGGTGAAGATGATTTGCGAACAGCTTTACGACCTTGCGTTGCTTGGTCACAAACCGCTGACTGCAGAGGCGATGACCCGTTTTGTAGAGCGTAGCAATGAGATTATGCTGAAATTAACCAAATAATTGAGGAATCCCGGAGGGCTGCGCATGCAGCCCTTTTATTTTGCCGCGCAATTGGAAGAAAGATCGGTGAAATTGTCGCGAATGTTCAGTAAAATAGAAACATTTACAACAATTAAAACGAATTCGGACAGTTTTGGATTGAAATGGCGATGCGAATGAGAAGTTTTACGAAAAAATATTGTGCAATTTGCAAAAATCAGTTGTGTTTGTCATGAAAATTTAGTACAATGTATCCATGACATTCCGATTGGGGTGAATAAGTCGGGGTGTTGAATTTTTTACTGCCATGGTTTATGTGGCAGAACGGAGGTAGATTTATGGATGTTTACAAATACGAGAAAATTCGTAACGTAGCTATTTTGGGGCACGGTGGCTGTGGTAAGACCACATTGGTTGAAGCCATGGCGTATGTAACAGGTGTAATTAACCGTCAGGGTCGCGTGGAAGATGGCAATACCATCAGTGACTACGACAAAGAAGAAGCGAAGAGATTATTCTCCATCAGCACTACTTTAGTACCGGTTATTTGGGAAGATACTAAGATTAACGTACTTGATACACCCGGATATTTTGATTTTGTTGGTGAAGTTGAGGAAGCATTGGATGCAGCGGACGCAGCTGTTATCGTTGTTTCCGGTAAGTCCGGCGTGGAAGTTGGAACCATTAAGGCTTGGGAAGCCTGTGAAAAGAGAAAATTACCGCGTATGTTCTTCGTAACAGACATGGATGATGATAATGCAAGTTTCCGTAAAGTAGTAGAAGACCTGACCGAACTTTATGGCAAGAAGATTGCTCCGTTCCATTCTCCGATTCGCGAGAACGAGAAGTTCGTTGGTTTCGTTAATGTAATTAAGATGGCAGGCCGTCGTTTCACCAAGCTCAGTGATTACACCGAGTGTGAGATTCCGGATTACTGCATGGAGTATGTGAATACCTATCGTGAAGCACTTCTGGATGCAGTTGCAGAGACCAGCGAAGAGTTGATGGAGAAGTATTTTGAAGGCGAAGAGTTTACTCTTCAGGAAATCTCCACCGCACTCCGCAGCAGCGTAAGCAATTGTGATGTTGTTCCGGTTCTCATGGGCTCCGGCGCAAATGCACAGGGTGTTAAGATGCTCCTTCAGGAGATCGCTACATACTTCCCGGCACCGAACAAAGAAGTTCTCACCGGTAAGAATGTTAAGACGGATGATACTTTCTTTGCAGACTATGATGCGAACAAGCCGTTCTCCGCAAAGGTATTTAAGACCATCGCAGATCCGTTCATCGGTAAGTTCTCCCTCGTTAAGGTTTGCTCCGGTGTTCTGAAGTCTGATTCCGTTGTTTTCAACGTTGACAAAGATACCGAAGAAAAGATTTCCAGATTGTATATCCTTCGCGGTAAAGAGCAGATCGAAGTGAAGGAACTGTATGCAGGTGATATCGGTGCAATCGGTAAGTTGTCCAACACCGCAACCGGTGATACCCTTTCCACTAAGGCTACTCCGATTAGTTACGAGCGTCCGAAGATGCCGATTCCGTACAACTATCAGAGATATAAGACCAAGAACAAAGGTGATGATGATAAGGTATCCCAGGCACTCCAGAAGCTGATGGAAGAAGACCTTACCTTAAAGACCGTGAATGACGCGGAGAACCGTCAGAGTTTGATCTACGGTATGGGCGATCAGCACTTGGAAGTTGTTGTAAGCAAGCTCCTTTCCAGATACAAAGTTGACATCGAGATCAGCAAGCCGAAGGTTCCGTACCGTGAGACCATCCGTAAGAAAGCAGAGATGATTCAGGGTCGTCATAAGAAACAGTCCGGTGGTGCAGGTCAGTTCGGTGATGTTAAGATGGATTTCGAACCGTCCGGCGATCTGGAGACTCCGTACATCTTCGAAGAGAAGATTTTCGGTGGTTCCGTACCGAAGAACTTCTTCCCGGCAATTGAAAAAGGTATCGCAGAGAGCGTTCTTCGCGGACCGCTTGCAGGTTATCCGGTAGTTGGTATCAAGGCTACCCTCATGGATGGTTCCTATCACCCGGTAGACTCGAACGAAATGGCGTTCAAGCTTGCATCCATTAAGGCATTCAAGGCCGGTATCATGGAAGCATCCCCGATTATTCTCGAGCCGATCGCATCCATGAAGGTTGTTGTTCCGGATAAGTTCACCGGTGATGTTATGGGTGACCTCAGTAAGCGTCGCGGTCGTGTACTCGGTATGAACCCGATTCATGGCGGCAAGCAGGAAATCATGGCTGATATCCCGTTGTCCGAGCTTTACGGATACTCCACCACCCTTCGTTCCATGACCGGTGGTATCGGTGATTACTCCTATGAATTCGCTCGTTACGAGCCGGCTCCGTCCGACGTACAGGCGAAGGTTATCGAAGAGGCTGATAAGCCGGTTGAGACCGATGAGGATTAATTCGTATCATATAACTGAATGAGTTTTTTGCAGAACCGTCGCAGATTTGCGGCGGTTCTTTTTTGGCGTCGTGCTACCAAGTTGCGAGCTTGGCTTGAAAAAAACGGAAAAATACTTTATAATATAGCAAGAGGAAAAATATCGGCAAGCCGATAATTTCCGTTCACGGATAAGATAAAATTGATGAGCGAAGTGTATAACCGGAATTGAAATTTCACTTCATTGCTGATCAATGAAACATGAAATATTATTAGTGAAAGAGGGGAATTATTTTGGCGGTAGATATTCAGATTGATAGACTGACAGATTGCCTTGTTGAAAGAGAAACAGGTAGTATTGTTGGCACAAAATATATGGAGAGAATTACGACAATTACAAAGGGAGAATGTCGTGGTTGGAAGTTTGACTGGAGTACAACACAGAAAAACGGATATACTGTTTACGAACTCTTTGTAGAGGGAGATAATACGGTACAAGGTAGAATTTCGTTAAAGATTGATGGTGGCGTTGCTGATGTAGACATAGTAGAATCAGCTCCGCATAACTATAGTCATAACGGAAAATTCGAGGGTATCGGAGGCCATTTGTTTGCAATAGCTTGTCAGATTAGTTTTGAAGCCGGTTGTGATGGATTTGTTGCATTTACTGCGAAAACGGATTTGGTAGAATATTATAAGAGAACACTAAGAGCACAGACTGTTAAAGGAAATAGAATGTACTTGGATGAAGAAGCCGCAAATATACTCATTGATAAGTATATTAGGAAGTAGGTGGTGATATGGTAGCAATGGCAAGAAAGAAAATCACTTTTTCGAACGATATTGCAGACTATGCGAAGGATGGACGTTTAACAGAGCCTTCCGATGGAAGGCGTTATGAGTGGCGCAAAATGATTACTCGTGTTAAGCAGTTGGGAAGACCTCTTACAGAGAAAGAAGCGGAGGGTTATAGAATTAAATAGGGTAATGATTCAGGCATCCGAATGAGGATGCCTGAATCATTACGAGATGGGTGGCTATGCGAACCAATATGTTTTAAATATCATTAGGGTATGTAAAAGATAGATGTTTACGAAACAAAAGAGGATAATTTGTTTTTACAGAAAAGTACACAGGGAGGACACAAGTATGAAAATGAAAACGATGAAGTTTGCAGTTGTAATGGTATTCTTGTGCATAGGTTTATGCGCCTGTCAATCAGTGGGTGACGAAGTGAGTGTTACTAATGCTCCTACGGAGGGAGTGAAACCAACAGAACAGCCTGCCGTAACATTGACATTGGCACCGGAAAACACGGATACTGTGGAACCGACGGAGGCACCACAGGTCACTCCGGAAGCAGGAATTACGCCTACAATACCACAGACCTTTGATGAAACCATTTCCGCTGCAAGAGTCGTGGTGGATGGTATCGTACATACCTGTGATATTTTTGAAGCAGGAGAACAGTGGTACATCTCTGCAGAAGATGCAAATGGTATTTTTGGAATTTCATCCGAAGATAACCATGTCGCTCTGGATGCTTATGCGAAAGAGAAAGATATCAGCTATGAGCAGGATACTGTATTGAATGCAGCTTATTTCAGTACGTGGGAACCGTATCGAAAAGATGTGAATCGATTTGATTTTGAGAGGGCGATTCAATTAGATTTGGCATCGGAGGAACTGTGTGAGCGTAAAACGGAGCAAATTTCCTCTGCGGAGTTTAGAAAGTTGCTTACAAATCTGATTCAAAAACTGAATCCGGATATGCTTTCTTATTTTGATGAAAAAGTAACGGAGTATGAAACAAAATTATCTCGTGGGCAAGGGTTTATGATGGCTTTTTATGCTGCCAAATGTATCGGAGCTGATTATTTTTATAACGGAATCGAACACGATATGGGTACGGCAGGTGATTTTTGGGATTGCAATCCTGCTGACTTTGAGGAATTGGTTCCGTATACATTTGCCGAGTCTAACACATGCGGATACAAAGGAGAGGAACCAAACGTGTGGGGAGACACTCTTACAGCTGCATATCTGTGGGCATTCGGGCAGCGCTCACCTGTTTCGGGGAATCTGATGTTTACGTTTGATGAAGAAACAGGAACGATGAATCAGAAGGGGGTACTGACGATAGAAGAAGCCGTGTCGGTATTGACCCGGTTATATGATGGTGCAA